>NZ_JBMFJI010000005.1:0-82453 GCF_049973875.1 Acidilobus sp. | reverse complement strand
GTGGCGGCCGAGAGGAACGAGTCCTCGGCCTTGTCTGCAAGGTAGGAGATCATGCCCAGCAGGCCGCTCCTCTTCAGGTTTACTATGGCATCAAGGAGCTCGGCAAGGGCTTGGGCCTGAACCTCGGGCGGGACGGACTCCACGGGGGTCTCCTGCTTCTTGGCCTCTGCCATATTCTCTCACCCCTCAGAACTTAAGCCCGTCTATCCAGCCATGGTAGAAGGACTGCTTGAGCAGCCTCCCAATTGAGTAGACGCCGGTGAAGTAGCACTTTATGGCGTAAGTTCCCTTGTTGGGGTCGAATGGCATCTCGCAGGTGCCAGCCCAGCCCTTGTCGCCGGCGTAGCCAAAGCAGGACACTGGGCTTGGGGCGAACGCTGGCCCAAAGCCTCCAATGAGGTCGCTAACTATATTGGTTGCAGCTGTTATTGCAACTGACTCTACAAAGACGCCGGCCAGCCCTATGCCCATGGGGGGCAGCGAGTGCTCGCTGGCCATGTAAATGTCATCGTACTTGGGATGCCTGGCGTTAGGCAGGGCAGGGGCCCACCTTGGGTCCTGCTTAAAGACGAAGTCCTCACCGCTGTTGGCAAGAGCCTTTGGGAGCCTAGACGGGGGCACTTTAACAAGCAGGTCGTACTTGAACTCGCCGCTTGCAGTTATTACCTCCTTCTTACTTGGGTCCACCTCCCTGAACTTCGAGTTAGGTACATATTCTACTCCATACTGCTCTAGCTGCTCAGCAAGGAACCTAGATATGGAGGGTCCAAGCGGCGGTATGGGGGATGGCATCGGATCTATTAGCCTTATGCTGACCTTCTTGTTTCTTGCCCTGAAGAAGGCTGAAAGCGTGGGGGCAGCCTCATATGGGTAGATGCCACACCTGAATGGCAACTCTGGTATCAATATGGTTATGTTCTGGCCGTCTTTAACTTGGTTCAGGGCCTCTTTCATCTTAATAGCCCCGTCAAGGTCGAAATTGTGAACACCATCCTTGTCTAAGCCTGGGTAGGCGCTCCACCCGTAATCTATGCCTAAGGCTACCAATAGGTAGTCGTACTGGTACTTGCCTCTGGCGCCCACTACGGTCCTGTTGGCAGCATCTATGGACTGTATTTCATCTACAGTAACCTTAATTCCATATTTTTCCATGTTCTGTATCGGCGCCCTTGTATCGTCGGAAGTAGCGTAGCCAAGCGCCACATCGAAGAAAAGCGGCGGCATAAAGTGATACGGGTCCTTATTTATAACGGTGACCTCCGCATCTGCGCCGCTCTGCTTAATTCCATCAACGATCCTCTTTGCGGCGACGTAACCACCAACGCCTCCTCCAGCTATTACTATCCTCTTGGTCAAAATCCCACCTTTCTTTTTAGATGGCCAGGATACAAGCGTACAAAAGCGTATAAAAATATTACATCACAGACTTTCTTGACGTTTTAAGCAAACGCGGAGGGGCTACTTCTGGTTCGCTAAGCGCGCCCCAAGCGCCTTTGCAATGTTAAGCGCCACGGCCAGCCCGTTTATGACATCCTTGTCGCCCAGCGACCTCACTAGGTCGCTTAAGTTGTTGACCTGAGCCCCAGCGGACAGGGATGAAGCTAATGACCTTAGGACGCCCACGTCAAGGCTATCTATCATGTCTGCCACGGCGTTGAGCTTCTCCAGAGTCTCAGGCCTCGTAAGCCTCTCAAGGAGCTGCATTATCTGAGGTAACCTATCTATTACAAGAAGGGTCTCGGGCGTTATCAGCAACCTGGCGACAGCCCTCAGCAGCTCCTCATCTGAGAGCAGTTCGTTCAGAGTAGATGCTATGTCAAGAAGCCTCTCAAGGGCCTCCGCCTGCCTTTCGACCTGAGCCATGGAATCTCACCTCACGGAAACATCTTCCACAGCCTCTCAGGCGACGTGGCCTCAAAATAGACGTCAAATATGGGGTCCCAGAACTCTGGGTGCTTTAGAACATCCCAGTAGGTGTCCGCAAAAAGCCTCTTCATTATAAAGAACACCCTCTTAGGCGGCAGCTTGACAGAAGGGTGACTGAAGTCACTTATGACGAAGGTGCCCATTTCAAACCCTATCTCTGTGGGGCAGTTGGTTCTTCCAGTGTTCTGGTCGCTGAGGCCGAGCAGTCTCTTCTCGACGACCTTGGCCTCTAGGTGCGCCGTCACTCCAGTTCTAGCCGTGGTTGACGTGGAGGAGTCACCTATTGCAAACGCATCGTCAAAGTCCCCTATGCGGTTGGTCAACTTGTCCGCCTTTATGAATTCGTCTTCCGTTTTCAGGTCCTCTGGGACTACCTTTACCTTTGGACCCCTGTGAATAGGAACAACTATAGCCGCATCGAATGAGAGCTCCCCTCCCTCAAGCGAGGTCATTTTTCTGTTATCAGCATCCACAGTGTCAACTGTAAAGAAGGTCTCTATGTTAATTCCCCTCTCCTTAAGAATGGGCTCTAAGACTTCGTTGAACGTCTCGGCCGGGTAAGCCCTCGGGTATGGGACAGCTAAGGTTATCTCGACCTGGTCTCTCACGCCCCTGGCCCTCAGGGCCTCGTCAGCCAGCAGGGCGCCCTCGTAAGGGGACGGAGGGCACCTGTGGCCAGGATCAGCTACCGCTATTACGAGCTTACCCTTCTTGAGGTTGCTTATCATGTTAAACGTCCTCCAGGCGTTGTCAGGCGTGGAGTGGAAGTCACCATAAAGGGAGACCAACTTGTCATTTCCTTTAATTGCCGTATGGTCTATGGATAGTCCTGGAGCTAAGACGACTATATCATAGCTGATAGACCTGCCTGACCTTGTAAGGATCGTCCTGTTATTAAGGTCCACCGTTTCAACGGAATCTATGAGAAGGTTCACATTTTTCTTTACTAGCTCTGCAAGCTCCCTTTTCAGCTGCGAGTCGTCGCCCCTGAAGGCTATTTGAAGCAGCTGGGGCAGGTAGTAATGGTACGGAGTGTCATTTATTAGGGTTACGGAAAATCCCTCCCTCCTTGCAAGCGAGTTTGCAAGTATCAGGCCCCCAGCGCCGCCGCCCACTATTACGACCTTTCGCCCTTCCTGGGGCTGCATGGAGCTCCACCAGGTCATATGAAGATAACCTGCCCGCCCTCGGCCTCCTGCAGGAAGGTCGCCACGCCAACCACGTCGTCAATGAGGCTTGGGTCAAAGTCCTCCTTCTTAAGGCCCATTACTTGCGCCATCATGCTGCAGGCGTAGATCTTGGCGCCCAGGTTCTTGGCCTCCTTAAGCATGTCAAGCCAGCTTGGCACGTTATTCATCTGCATACCCTTAGCCAGCTGCGGTACCATAGCTTCGAACTCCTTGGGCCAGGTGGGCTGGGCTGGCTTCCTGAGGAACCTTAGCATCGCCCAGCCCGTCACAAAAACCCTGACTTCATAGCCCAGGGCAGCGGCCCCCTGCGATACAACTCCAAGAGGTATAAGCTTGTCCTCCGTTCCCGAGAACACGATAATCGAGAGCTTACTCAACCTGTTCACCTCTATATAGAGAAAGAGTCCCTGAGATTTAAAAAGTTATGCAGGACAAAGATCTATACATAGGAAAACGTGGCCTTCCTACTGCTAAAAGGCTATAAGTTTGCGTTCAGTAACCTACACATTAGGAATTGGTGAATCATGAAGTGAAAACTTTGCCCCCCGTAACTCTTGACCAGGTGCTAGGGCTAGTGAGGTATATAGCCACCTCAGGAGGAGTCGTTGACTCGTCCAGGTTAGACGAGCTTCTTAACGTTGATATGGACCTGTTACCTCACGTTGTTGACGCAGCGGTCTCCTTGGGCCTCCTGAGGGAGGACAAGGGAAACCTAATAATAACCAGCGAGGGCAAGAGGGCTGTAGAGCTGCAGGGCAGGGAGCTCAGGCTGCTGATAAAGTCGCTGAGCGATGATGTGGAACCATTTAAGGACATATTCGATGTAATAGGGGACTCCGACTCGATAAGGAGGTCCCAGTTAGAGAACATCCTAAGAAACTCAGGCTATACTGACATAGAAGCGGTACTTCCAGTGTTCGTGGAGTGGCTGGCCTACATGGGGATAACAACTGTAGAGGATTAAGATGTTATTAACGTTGTTCTAGTCCTGTTAGGAGGATCTGATCACAGCGCATAAACTACGTATTTATCCGCTATGATCAGGTATAGCATTAATATCATCACTAGAATCGTTGATGAGATTGATCAGATTTAAAAAACTTCTTAGAGACTACGGGCTTTGGTGGGCCCGTAGCTCAGCCAGGATAGAGCGGCGGGCTTTTAACCCGTAGGCCGCGACGCCCAGCCGCGGGCGGAAGTCCCGGGTTCGAATCCCGGCGGGCCCGCCACAGCCCTGAAGGGCTCCTTCATGTTCTACTGTGCAGCAGTCCAAGGGCTTATCCTCGTTGGACAACCCATGGTTAGGCGCAAATTTCCTGAGAGACGTTAGCGCTTCAGTTAACTAGATAACCTCGGGGTCCAACCAGAGGCTGTAGGAGGGGTGCTAGGTAGTTTGCCATCTGCTAGGCCAGATGAAAGGATACTTAATCACGTACTTGTGCCAAAGCATCGTATACTGAGCATAGAGGAGGCGGTTGAAGTGCTTAATAGGCTTGGCGTTAAGCCGTGGCAGCTTCCGAGGATCAGCGCCAACGACCCCATTATTAAGCTGCTGGGAGGCAAGCCAGGAGATATTGTTGAAATAGAGCGCGACTCGCCCACCGCTGGGAAACACGTAGTTTATAGGGTAGTCGTGTCCTATTGAGTGGGTGAGCTTAATGGCATCTGAGCAGCTAACCAAGGATGACCTATGGATCGTATTCAGGCAGTACATACGTGAGACGGGGCTTGCCAGACAGCACCTGGACTCGTATAATGCCTTCGTGACAGAGCGCATGCAAGAGATAGTTGATTCCTTTGGGGAGATAAGGCCTCTTTACAAACAGGTCAGCAGGAGGAGGGAGGCGGCCCCAGAGGAAGGCCCTGATATAAAGATAGTGCTTGGGAAAATACGCATAGGCGAGCCCCAGGTAAAGGAAGCCGACGGTACCATGAGACGCAAGGACGTAACGCCCCTAGAGGCAAGGCTAAGGAACTTCACGTACTCCGCCCCCCTCTACCTTCAGATGAAGCTTGTAGAAAATGGCACCGAGGTCTACAGTGACGAGGTAAAGGTGGGAGACTTCCCCATAATGGTTAAGTCCGTCGTTGATCCGCTCTCTAAGGCCAGCTACAGGGAGCTCCTGGAGGCTGGTGAGGACCCCAACGATCCTGGAGGTTACTTCATTATAAATGGCAGCGAGAGGGTTGTGGTGGCTCAGGAGGACCTGGCAGTAAATAGGATAATAGTGGGGGTCTCAACGGCTAACACCGCAAAGATAACGCACAGCGCTAAGACTGTTTCAACAATACTTGGCCTGAGAAGACAAGTTATAGTGGATAGGATGAGCGACGGATCACTTGAGGTAAGCATGAGCAGGCTTAACTATAGGATACCATTCATAGTGATGATGAAGGCGCTCGGACTTGAGAAGGATGCGGAGATAGCGGCGGCGGTTTCGCCAGACCCCGACGTGCAGAGGGAGCTGCTGCCGAGCTTTGAGAAGGTGAGCGCCGCCATAAGGACCAAGGAGGACGCCCTGGAGTTCCTTGGCAACAGGATAGCGCCTGGGCAGCCCAGGGAGATAAGGATACAGCGCGCGGAGGAGTTCATAGACACTCAGTTCTTACCCCACATAGGTCTGACGCCGGCCGACAGGCTTGCTAAAGCGTACTTCCTCGGCGAGATGGCGAACAGGGTCCTGCAGCTTTACTTAGGCAAGAGGCAGGAGGATGACAAGGATCACCTGGCTAACAAGCGCCTGAGGCTCGCAGGCGACCTCATAGCAGAGATCTTTAGGGATGCATTCCAGCAGCTTGCGACCCTGATAGCGAGCGAGCTCGAGGAGTACATAAGCCAGCACAGGAAGGTGAGGGACCTGAGAAGCCTGGTGAGGCCCGATATCATAACTGAGAGGGTGAGGGCCGCCCTGGCGACAGGCAACTGGACCGGCAACAGGACTGGAGTAAGCCAGGCACTTGACAGGACCAACTGGATGAGCCTGCTCAGCCACCTGAGGAGGGTCATATCACCGCTGAGCAGAGGGGAGTCGAACTTTGAGGCCAGGGACCTGCACGGAACTCACTGGGGAAGGCTTTGTCCGTTCGAGACGCCGGAGGGCATAAACTGCGGCCTTGTCAAGAATTTGGCCATGACGGCATACATATCGGTTGGCGTTAACGAGCAGCACGTGAAGAACATACTAATGAGCATGGACTTGATACCGCTGGACGACGCCATTAAGGAGATAGCAAGCGGCCAGCCTGAAGCTATAGAGAAGTACACTAACATGGCCAAGGTGTTCCTCAACGGTAAGCCAATAGGCTACGTTCAGGACGGCGCGGAGCTGCGCAGGAAGCTTATAGCTATGAGGAGGTCAGGAAGCTTAAGCTATGAGGTGAGCGTCGCCTACATAGAGCAGGGCAGCATCAAGGAGGTTTACATAAACACCGATGAAGGTAGGCTGATGAGGCCTGTCATAGTTGTCGAGAACGGAAAGCCAAGGCTGACGAAGGAAATGGTGGAGAAGGTTAAGCGGGGCGAGATGTCCTTCTGGGACCTGGTGAGAAACGGCGTTATAGAGTTCCTGGACCCTGACGAGGAGGAGAACGCCTATGTAGCCGAGTCCCCAGAGGAGGTGACCCCTGAGCACACTCACCTGGAGATGTGGACGCCAGGCATATTCAGTGTGGTCACGTCAATAACTCCGTTCTTGGAGCACAACCAGAGCCCGAGGAACACCTACCAGGCTGCCATGGCAAAGCAGGCCCTAGGCCTTTATGCGCTGAACTACCAGTACCGCATGGACAGCCACGCCTACCTGCTTCACTACCCGCAGAAGCCTATAGTTCAGACTAGGTCGCTTGAGGAGATAGGCTATAATGATAGGCCCTCGGGACAGAACTTCGTTGTGGCAATAATGCCCTACATGGGCTACAACATGGAGGACGCGATAATAATGAATAAGACAAGCGTCGACTATGGCCTTGGAAGGGCTCACTTCTTTAGGGTATATACAGTCATGGAAAACACCTACGCTGGCGGCCTTAAAGACACCATAACGGTCCCCTCGCCAAAACTTTATGATCACAAGGGAGATCAGTACTACACCAAGTTAGGTCCAGACGGAATCATAGAGCCTGAGGTTGAGGTTGATGGCGGAGACGTACTTGTAGGTAGGGAGAGCCCGCCAAGGTTCCTTGGCGAGGAGCGCGTTATGAGCCTAGGAACTCTAACCAAGAGGGACACGAGCGTGCAGCTGAGGTATGGGGAGCACGGCGTAGTAGATACAGTGCTCATAACTCAGACCACCGACAGGAACCTGTTGGTGAAGGTAAAGGTCAGGGACCTGAGGATACCTGAGCTTGGCGATAAGTTCGCAAGCAGACATGGACAGAAGGGAGTAGTAGGCATGCTTTACCCCAAGTACGACATGCCTTACACCGAAGATGGCATAGTCCCTGACATTATAATTAACCCGCACGGAATACCTTCGCGTATGACCGTGGGGCAGATACTTGAGCTCATAACTGGTAAGGCTGCAGCCATGGAAGCTAGGTATGTTGACGGCACGCCGTTCTATAAGGACGACGTTGACCAGTACAAGATCATACTAATTAAACATGGCTACAGCCCTGACGGAACAGAAGTTATGTACGACGGCCGCACAGGCCAGCTGCTTGAGACACCTATTTCCATAGGTGTAGTCTTCTATCAGAGGCTGTACCACATGGTAGCCGACAAGATGCATGCCAGGGCTACAGGTAAGGTGCAGCTCCTCACAAGGCAGCCCACGGAGGGTAAGGCCAGGCAGGGAGGTCTAAGGTTCGGAGAGATGGAGAGGGACTGTCTCGTAGGCCATGGAGCAACCATGCTGCTAAGGGATAGGATGCTCGACGGCAGCGATGCCTACACCATGTACGTCTGCACACTGTGCGGTCACATAGCTTGGTACAACAGCAGGAAGAACGTATATGAGTGCCCGATACACGGTGAGAACGGTGACATAAAGCCCGTGAAGGTGCCCTATGCGTTTAAGCTGTTCCTGCAGGAGATCATGAGCATGGGAATTAAGCCCAAGATTGAGGTCTCCGACAGGATCTCGCTCCTGGACAGGATCTCGCAGGCTGGCATGTCTAAGCTAAGCGCCGCCGCTAATGGAAACCAGGGTAACAATGACAAGAGTAATGGTAATGGAAGCGCTTCATGAGGTGACAGGTCATGTCGTACAGCCCAGGCGAGGAGCGCGAGAGGTACACAATTAGCGGCATAAGGTTCAGCCTTCTGAGCCCTCGCGAGATCAGGGAGATGGCCAAGGTAACTGTGATAAGACCAGAGATATACGAGGTTGACGGCTCTCCAGTAATGGGAGGGCTCAGGGACCCGCACTTCGGCGCTATAGAGCCTGGCGAGAGGTGTCCTGTCTGCGGCAACACTAGGCAGGACTGCCCTGGGCACTTCGGCAAAATAGACCTTGCCAGGCCTGTGGTGCTCCCGCACCTTGGAGACAAGATCTACCAGCTGCTGCAGTCCACGTGCAGGAGCTGCGGAAGGATACTTATCCCGCCTCAGAAGGCGGCGTACATGCTAAGCATATATAGGAGGCTCAGGGAGAAGTGGCCGCTGCTCGCCGACATATTTGTAGAGGAGGTGATAAAGGAGGCATCCTCTACCACCGAGTGCCCGCACTGCGGCGCCAAGCAGTACAAGATAAAGTTCATCAAGCCGTATAACTTCTATGAGGTTAAACCTGAGGGCGAGGTCAGGCTGACGCCGAGCGACGTCAGGGAGAGACTAGAGAAAATACCAGATGACGACGTGGAGCTGTTGGGCTGGGACCCCAGGTCAGCCAGGCCCGAGTGGGCCGTCCTCACGGTGCTTCCTGTGCCCCCGCTCTCGGTGAGGCCCTCAATAACTATGGAGAGCGGTTCAAGGGCTGAGGACGACCTGACCCACGCGCTTGCAGAGATAGTTAGACAGAACGAGAGGCTCAAGAATTTCATTTCGTCCAGCGCTCCTGAGTCTATGATAGAGGAGGCCTGGCAGGCGCTTCAGAACGTAATAGCGGCATATATAGACAATGAACTGCCGAACATATACCAGCTCTCGCACAGGGGCAGGAAGCAGCTCAAGACGTTGGCACAGAGGCTTAAGGGCAAGGAGGGCAGGCTGAGGGGCAACTTAAACGGCAAAAGGGTTAACTTCTCTTCAAGGACTGTGATATCTCCGGACCCACTAATAAGTATTGACGAGGTAGGCGTCCCAATAGAGGTAGCAAAGATACTGACAGTGCCTATGGTAATCACGAAGTTTAACATAGAGGAGGCCAGGAAGTACGTCCTGAACGGCCCCTACCAGTGGCCAGGCGCCACCATAGTGTACAAGAAGAGGGAAGGGGTTAAGCTGGACCTGAGGTACCAGCGCAACCTGAGGCAGTTAGCTGAGAGCCTTGAGGTAGGTGATATTGTTGAAAGGCACCTAATAGATGGCGACATAGTGCTCTTCAACAGGCAGCCCAGCCTTCACAGGATGTCAATAATGGGTCACAAGGTAAGGGTTATGCCCGGTAGGACTTTCAGGCTCAACCTACTGGTATGCGCGCCGTACAATGCCGACTTTGACGGAGACGAGATGAACCTGCACGTGCCAAGACTTGAGGAGGCCCGCGCGGAGGCCTTGAACCTGCTGCTGGTGGAGAACCACATACTGACCCCTAGGTACGGCGGGCCCATAATAGGCGGAAGGCAGGACTACATAAGCGGCGCGTACCTGCTCACCGTTAAAACTACCCTGCTTGATAAGGAGGCCGTGGGCAGGCTGTTAGCCGCGGCAAGCTACAGCGGTGAGCTGCCGGAGCCTGCAATACTTAAACCAAGGCCTCTGTGGACCGGCAAGCAGCTGGTTAGCCTCTTCCTGCCAAACGACTTCAACTTCAGCGGCCGGGCGAAGATAAACGCTGGAGACCTCAAGTGTGACGGCGAAGACTGCTTCTTCGACTCATATGTAGTGATAAGGAGAGGGAGGCTCCTGGAGGGCGTGTTCGACAAGAACACCATAGGTGCTGAGCAGCCGGAGAGCGTGCTCCACTACATAGCGTTGGAGTATGGCAACGCAGCCGCAAGGCAGTTGCTTGACACCATGTACAGGATGTTCATAAGAATGCTGGAGCTTAGGGGCTTCAGCATATCGATAAGCGACATAGAGATACCTAGGGAGGCCAGAGACAAGATAGCTAAGATGACTGAGGAGGCTAAGGATGACGTCATGAAGTTAATAGAGCAGTACAGGAATGGAACTCTCGAGATAATACCTGGCAGGACCCTTGAGGAGAGCCTGGAGCTCAAGATAATCCAGAGGCTCCAGAAACTGAGGGACGACGCTGGTAAGACGGCTATAGGCTACATGAACCCATTCAATAACGCCTTCATAATGGCCAGGACGGGGGCAAGGGGAAGCGACATTAACATAACGCAGATGGCCGCCATGCTGGGCCAGCAGACGGTGAGAGGGAGAAGAATAGTAAGGGGCTTCAGGACCCGCACGCTGCCGCACTTCAGGCCGGGCGACCTCTCGCCAGAGGCGAGGGGCTTCGTTGTTAGCAACTTCAGGGAGGGGCTGAAGCCGCATGAGGTGTTCTTCCACGCCGCAGGCGGCAGGGAGGGCCTAGTCGATACTGCGCTGAAGACCTCACAGAGCGGCTATATGCAGAGGAGGCTGATAAACGCCCTGCAGGACCTTTACGTTGCATATGACGGCACAGTGAGAGACTCTCAGGATAACATAGTTCAGTTCAGATACGGCGAGGATGGCGTAGATCCACAGAAGACCTATCATGGCAAGGCAGTAAATGTGGACAGGCTTATTGAAAAGGTCAAGCAAGGGGGTGCATGAAGGTGGCCAAGAGGACGTCGGACGAGGGGAGAAAGGTGAGGTCCAGGAGGACTAAGAAGGAAGCGGAAACCTCTGAGATGGAGCTTGGAGAGACGCTTAAGAGAAAGCTTGACGCGGCTAAGTCGCTGCTGCCTCCAAGCTTATATGACGAGCTCTATAGCAAGGTGGCTGAGAGCCAGGAGCTGAGCGCTGAACAAAAGATTAAGGTTATAGAGGATGCCGTGAGGGCATATATCTCATCAATGGTTCAGCCAGGTGAAGCTGTTGGCGTGGTAACAGCCCAGTCTATAGGGGAGCCAGGAACTCAGATGACGCTGAGGACATTCCACTACGCAGGCCTCATGGAGTTCGACGTTACCTTGGGACTTCCGAGGCTCATAGAGATAGTTGACGCCCGGCACGAGCCCTCGACACCTATGATGAAGATTTACCTTGAAGAAAAGTATGCTGAGAACCTGGAGATGGCGCGTAAGATAGCGAGGGAGATAGAGTATACCACGATAGGCAACATAGTTGACGAAATAAGCTACACGTTAGGCGACAGAACCTTCATAGTTAAGTTAGATCCAGACATGGTAACTGACAGAGGGCTCACCGAAGACGAAATAATAGAGGCCTTTGAGCGGCTTAAACTGGGTGACGTGAGCAAAGGCGAAGACGAGTACACAATAGTGCTTAATGTCAGTGAGAGCGTGTTACCTGACGATGCGCTTTATGACCTTCGCAGTTACTCTGAGATAGTATCTAAGATAAAGAAGGGCTACGTGAGGGGGATAAAAGGCATCAAAAGGACAATAATACAGGAGCACACAGATGAAAAGACGGGCAAGCACGAGTATGTCATAATAGCTGAGGGCAGCAACTTAGCCGAAGTCATGAAGATAGACGGAGTGGACGCCACAAGAGTGGAGACTAACAACATATACGAGATAGCGGGCGTTTTAGGCATCGAGGCCGCCAGGAACTCTATAATAAAAGAAATAATGGACGTGCTGCAGAGCTCGGGCCTAGACGTTGACATCAGACACGTCATGTTGGTGGCCGACATAATGACGTGGACAGGCAAGATAAGGCAGATAGGCAGGTTGGGAGTTGTAGGTGAGAAGCCCAGCGTCATAGCTCGTGCGGCCTTCGAGGTGACGGTCAACCAGCTTTATAATGCGGCGGTCAAAGGCGAGGAGGAGAAGTTCAGCGGCGTCACGGAGAGCATAGTGGCAGGGCTGCCTCCCAGGGTTGGCACCGGCATAGTGATGTTATCGGTAGGCATCAACGCTCTTAAATCTCTGCAACCTAAGGTAAGCCAGCAGGAAGAGCCAAGTAAGACAGGGCAGGAGTGAGGTGACCTAGGTGTCAGAGGCGCTGTTTGAGAGGGAACTTAAGGCGGCGGCCAAGAGTGGAAAGCTAAGCTTAGGAGCCCGCAGGGCGCTGAAGCTGCTCCTTAAGAATCAGGCTAAAGGCATCATAGTCGCTGATAACGCTCCGTCGGATGTCAGGAAGAACATAGAGTCTTTGGCCAATATAAACGGCGTTCCATTGTACGTCTACAAAGGAACATCAGCAGACCTGGGCTCGCTCATAGGAAAACCATTCAAGGTCTCGGTAATAGCAATTCTGAACCCCGGTGACTCAAGGATCCTTGACGTTCTGTCAGAGGGCAGGTAAGGGGAGGTCGGGGTGGCACAGTCCGACGCTAACTCTAAGGGAGACAGGATAGGACTTGAGGAACTGCGCTTCATATCACTCTTTCAGGATATCACGGGGGCCATGGTTTACAGGGCGATAGAGGACGCCGAGGGCAACAGGATATTCTATTTAGTCGATAAGAACGACATAGGGAAGGCCATAGGAAAGGATGGAAGAAACGTGAAGACCTTGTCTAGAATATTGAACAAGAATGTTGAAGTTGTAGAGTACTCTGCGGATCTCGAATCAATGGTTAGAAACCTCTTCCCCGGCGTGACGGTACTTAAGGTGGACGTAGTTGATAAGAATGACGGCAAGGTTGTTTATGTTAAGGTTAAAGATGACGAGAAAGGCAAGGCCATCGGGAGGGACGGCAGGAACGTCAAGAGAGCAAGGATAATTCTGACTAAGCTCTTTAATGTGGACAAGGTGGTCATTAGGTAACTGATGGAAGTTTTTAAATTCATGCCTGGAGCAGAGTGAGGGGATTAACAGAATGCCAGAGGGACCGAATGGGCTGTTCGCGGCACGCAAGCTCAGGAAGAGCAGGCTCAAGTTCAAGTGGGCCAAGAGCGAGTTCAAGATAAGGATGCTAAAGCTTAAGGAAAAGTATGATCCACTCGAGGGCTCACCCATGGCTAGAGGAATAGTGCTTGAGAAGGTAGGTATACCGTCAAGACAGCCCAACGCTGCGCTGCGTAAGTGCGTTAGGGTTCAGCTGGTCAAGAACAAGAAGGTAGTGACAGCGTTCGTGCCTAAGGACGGAGGCATACTGTATATAGATGAGCACGATGAAGTTATAATTGAGGGCATAGGAGGCCCTAAGGGCAGGGCTATGGGTGACATACCCGGAGTCAAGTATAAGGTAATAGCTGTTAACGGAGTTTCCCTGGACGCTCTGTGGAAAGGTAAGAAGCAGAAGGTTAAGAGATGAGCAACCGCCACTTCTTAACTGCTTTATGGTTCTAAGATGATCTGTTACATGAGTTAATTATATGGTCGCCATCTAAGTTCGTGGTCTTTTATACAATGTAGCCTGGCACCCCTAGCTCACGCGTTAATCTAACCTTCAGCTAGAGCTCTTATTAGCCTATGTTAGCGATTTCACCTGTATAGGAGGAGCGCCGCACTGAAGATTAACGCGCAGACGGCTAAGGCTGATCCCCTTCCTCACCCTCGCTACTCTCATTTCCCCACCACTTTTCCATATCGACAAGCTTTTTACTAACAAATATGGGTTTACCACTTATAAGTGCTAGATATATTGCATGGCTGGGTATCATTTTAACGCTTATGCTTATGCCTCCGTCCTCAAATTCCACAGTTGCGGTGTAAACCCCAGTGTCGGCCTCAAGTTCATCTATTACGACCCTCTTCAAGGTCTTTCTCAGGATCTCTTTAAAGTCCTCGTGAGACGATAGGAAAGTATATATGCTCTGTCTCCTGGGCGGCATGTCGCTGTCGTTTATGAGCTTTATAGCTTCAGCTACATCCATGGGTATGTTAACCATCGTAAACTCCTCGTTATTTTCAAGCAGCAATGAGAGTCCCACCACGTAGGCTCCAGCTCCGCTGTTGACGTCCCGCAGAAGCCTGTAGAATGGTTGGACGTACTTGACTTTTAGCAGCTCGTCCTCTGGCAATGTTTAAGCGCCCCTTACACTACTAGCCTCTAAGGCTCTTAAGTCCATCTTTGCTGACTTGACACGCATTTATAGCCTTGAAGTTCGCTTAAAAACTACAGCCGTAAAGGTGTAAGGGGTGCAGCCATGGCAGAGCAGGTGAAGCTCCCAGAGCTCTCTGAGGTGGGCAACCTAGGTGCAATAAAGCTCTTCGGCAAGTGGAGCTGGGAGGGGGTTGAGGTAAGGGATCCAAGCCTCAAAAAGTACATAAGCCTAAGGCCCGTCGTGCTTCCCCACACAGGAGGGAGGCACGAGCACAGGAGGTTTGGCAAGGCCGAGGTGCCCATAGTAGAGAGGCTCATAAACAGGCTGATGCAGCCGGGCAGGAACGGCGGCAAGAAGGCCCTGGCCTACAACATAGTCAAGGCCGCCTTTGAAATCATAAACCTGGAGACGGGGGAGAACCCCATTCAGGTGCTTGTCCGTGCCATAGAGAATGCCGCGCCGAGGGAGGAGACCACGAGGATAATGTACGGTGGAATAGTCTATAGGGTCTCAGTGGACGTCTCAGCCCAGAGGAGGGTGGACCTAGCCCTCAGGTTCATGGCTGAGGGGGCTAGGCTTTGCGCCTTTGGGTCATCCAAGACTATAGAGGAGTGCCTAGCTGCTGAAATAATAGCTGCGTCAAAGGGAGACCCCTCAAGCTACGCCATAAAGCAGAAGGAGGAGATAGAGAGGATAGCCCTCAGCTCAAGGTAAACTCCTCTCCTTCGTTCCACATCAAGACCTTCAGCTGCATTTTTAAATCCCTCACACTTCACTAATTGCAGGCGGAATGAAGAGGTGAACCATAGTGCCCGAGAAGCCACACCTTAACCTAGTCGTGATAGGGCACATAGATCACGGTAAGAGCACACTCACTGGTAGCCTGCTTTACAGGCTTGGGGTCGTAGACCCCAAGGTAATGCAGCAGCTCGAGGAGCAGGCCAAGGCCGCTGGAAAGGAGTCGTTCAAGTTTGCCTGGCTGCTGGACAAGATGAAGGAGGAGAGGGAGAGGGGTATAACAATAGACCTCTCCTTCATGAAGTTCGAGACTAAGAAGTACTACTTCACAATTATCGACGCCCCAGGCCACAGGGACTTCGTGAAGAACATGATAACCGGCGCCAGCCAGGCAGACGCAGCGCTGCTGGTGATCTCATCTAGAAAGGGAGAGTTTGAGGCGGGAATGAGCGCGGAGGGCCAGACCAGAGAGCACGCCCTCCTGGCCAAGACCCTGGGCATTGACCAGCTGATAGTAGTCATAAACAAGATGGACGCTCCTGACGTCAACTACAGCCAGCAGAGGTACGAGGAGATAGTAAATACCATGAAGAAGTTCCTGAAGGGACTAGGCTACAACGTTGATGCCATACCGTTCATACCTGTCAGTGCGTGGACTGGCGAGAACCTAATAGAGAGAAGCCCCAACATGCCATGGTACAAGGGGCCAACGCTTGTGGAGGCCCTCGATAACTTAAAGGTTCCTCCAAAGCCCGTTGACAAGCCTCTGAGGCTGCCCGTGCAGAGCGTGCTAAGCATCCCCGGCGCCGGCACAGTAGTGACGGGCAGAGTTGAGACGGGCGTGCTCAAGCCAGGAGACAGGGTAATAGTGATGCCTGAGGGCATAGTTGCTGACGTCAAGAGCATACAGATGCACTACCAGGACCTGCCGCAGGCAGAGCCTGGAGACAACGTGGGAGTTGCGCTGAGGGGCGTTGAGAAGAACCAGGTCAAGAGAGGCGACGTGATAGGCAGGGCTGACAACCCACCCACCGTGGCCGAAGAGTTCACGGCAAGGATAGTGGTGGTCTGGCACCCAAGCGCTATAGCAGTTGGTTACACTCCAGTGATACACGTCCACACAGCTTCAGTGGCATGCAGAATAACCGAGATAGTCGCTAAGCTAGACCCAAGGACTGGAAACCCAATAGAGCAGAACCCGCAGTTCATAAAGGCTGGCGACACCGCCATAGTTAAGTTCAAGCCGATAAAGCCGCTGGTTATTGAGAAGTTCAGCGACTTCCCGCAGCTTGGTCGCTTCGCCATGAGGGACATGGGTAGGACCATAGGCATCGGAATAGTTACAGATATAAAGCCTGCCAAGATAGAGGTTAAGAAGTGAAGCTAACGGCTCAAGCGGTGCCTCACAATGGCATTTAACGTCAGAATATGGCTATGGAGCACTAATGCAAAAAGCCTAGAGCAGGTAGTGGCGCAGATAAAGGATATAGCTCAGAAGACAGGAGTTCCCATGAGAGGGCCCATACCGCTGCCTACTAAGAGACTAGAGGTCCCTGTCTTCAGGCTCCCACACGGCGAGGGCAGCAAGCACTGGGAGCACTGGGAGATGAGAATACACAAGAGACTCATTGACATAGAAGCTGACGAGAGGGTCTTAAAGAAGCTCATGAGGATACAGGTGCCGAGCGACGTCTACATAGAGATAAAGTCCGGCAGATGATTCATTGTCTTTCCAAGTAGTGATATAGGAAGTCCTTTTTAGGGTTAAGGCATTCAGGACTCCATAAACCTTTCATTAGCTGCGTGCTACTTAAGTCGCGAACTTCTGCCTGGATGCAAATAGCTTTTTAGAACCCCTTCTTCATTAGGCTATCTGGCGCCGGGGTGCCCGAGCGGCCCAAGGGGACGGGCTTGAGACCCGTTGCTCCATAAGGGGCGCGTGGGTTCAAATCCCACCCCCGGCGTTGCCTTAGTCATTACATGACTCGTTTAGGTGCTCGCTTCTCTGCGTTTTAACTCCGAGCAGCTATACTATATTGGGATAAGCGTTGCCCTCAGATATGATGTTCGAGGACATAGCTAACACGTTCAGCTCGATGGAGGGCATAACTTCAAGGATTCAGCTCACCCAGCTCTTGGCAGGCCTGCTGAAGAGGACCCCCGCTGACGTTATAGACAAGGTCGTTTACATGATACAGAGTAAGCTAGGCCCTGACTGGAAGGGCATACCAGAGCTGGGGGTGGGCGATAAGCTCCTAGTGCAGGCCATAGCTTTGGCTTATGGCAAGAGCGAGGGCGACGTCCAGAAGCTTGTGGACAAGCTTGGGGATCCAGGAAAGGTTGCCGAGCAGCTGGCCCAGACAGGCGGTCACCTGAAGAGCAACCTGCTGACCTTTATGGGGGGCGGCTCCTCGCAGCTGACCGTCAGCAGGGTCTTCGACTCATTCATGAAAATAGCCTATGCCACAGGGGAGAGCAGCAGGGACCTTAAACTGAAGACGCTGGCGGGGCTCCTGAAGGACGCTAAGCCGATAGAGGCAAGGTATATAGTCAGATTCGTTGAGGGCAGGCTAAGGCTTGGCATAGGTGACGCGACAATACTGGACGCCCTTGCAGTGGCATACGGAGGCTCCTCGGCCGTGAGGGACTTAATAGAAAGGGCGTACAACCTAAGGGCCGACCTGGGGGAAATAGCCAAGATAGTGGCGACGCAGGGCGTCGAAGCCCTCAAGGGCCTCAAGCCGGAGGTTGGCACGCCTATAAGGCCTATGTTGGCTGAGAGGGCTAACGACGTTAAGGAAATATTGGCTAAGGTAGGCGGTAAGGCCTATGTTGAGTATAAATATGATGGCGAGAGGGGCCAGATACATAAGGATGGTGATAAGATAAAGATATTCTCCAGAAGGCTTGAGGACATAACTCCTATGTACCCCGATATAGCTGATGGAGTGAGAGAAGCTATCAAGGCTAAGAAGGCAATAGTTGAAGGAGAGATAGTAGCCATAGATCCAGACACAGGTGAGCTCAGGCCATTCCAGGAGCTGATGCAGAGGAGAAGAAAATATGATATAGAGAAGATGATGAAAGAAATACCGACTAGGTTGTTCCTCTTTGACATAATAATGAAGGACGATGAAGATCTGACTACCAGGCCTCTGCCCTACAGGAGGAAGGTCCTCGAGTCAATACTTGAACCGAATGACCGGGTTGTCATGAGCAATTACATAGCGAGCTCCGACCCTGACGAGATAATGAACTTCTTCCTTCAGGCAATAGCCGACGGCGCTGAGGGAGTTATGATAAAGGCTATACATGATGAGAGCGTCTACAGGGCGGGCGTGAGAGGCTGGCTTTGGGTTAAGCTGAAGCGCGACTACAGGAGCGAGATGTCGGACACTGTGGACCTGGTCGCCGTTGGAGCCTTCTATGGTAAGGGCAAGCGCGGCGGCAAGCTTGGCACGCTGCTATTAGCCGCTTATGATCCTAACAATGACGTCTTTAAGACCGTGTGCAAGGTAGGAAGCGGCTTTACCGATGAGGATATAAATAACATGTACGACCTGTTCAAGCCATATATAATAGACCACAGGCATCCCAGGGTAGTGTCAAACCTCGACGCTGACGTCTGGTTCGAGCCGGTTAAGGTTGCTGAGGTAATAGGCGCTGAGCTCACCCTCTCCCCAGCTCACACGTGCTGTATGGACGCCGTGAGGAAAGGTGCGGGCATTTCAATAAGGTTCCCAAGGTTTATAAGGTGGAGGGACGACAAAGGTCCAGAGGACGCCACAACTGAGCAAGAGCTATTAGAGATGTACAAGAGGCAGCTGAAGAAAATTGAGGAGAAGCCGCAGCCGGAGGGCGAGGCCTAATAGGGCTGAGCTGGTGTTAGAAGACATTATGAGGCTGTCTCAGTTCTCCTTTAACGCTGCCCACGAGGGCGACTTCGATTTATCCTCAAGAGTTAACGAGCTCATAATTAGGACATCCCAGATGACAAGAGTTAGGCTGCCGCCTGAGATAAAGAGGACCTACTGCAAGAGGTGTAAGGTGTCCCTCATACCGGGCGTGACACTTTCAGTGAGAGTGAGGTCGCAGGGAAGGCAAAAGTATGTAGTAAGGAGGTGCCTGGTGTGCGGCTATATACACAGGGTGCCCTTGGGCCGCCGGGGTGGCAGCAGAGAGCCTGGGGCCTAAGCTGTCCCAATGCCAAGGGATGCCCCCGCGTCAACCACTATAACTTGGCCAGTGACCCCGCTGGCCTCAGGGCCCGCCAGGAAAGCCACTACAGAAGCCACTTCCTCGGGCGTCACCAGCCTGTGAGGGGGTATCCTGGACAGGTACCTGTCAAGGCTTCCGGCCCTCCCAGTTTTCTTGTCCAGCCACTCGAAGTAACTAAGTCCCAGCCTGGTTTGCACAAAGCCTGGAGCGACTACGTTGACAGTTATGTTATACTTTATGAGCTCTATTGCAAGGGACTTGGCTAACCCTATGAGCCCTGCTTTGGCAGCAGAGTAGGCTGTTAGAAAGTCCAGGCCATAAATACCAGCCACGCTTGATATGAAGATGATCCTCCCCCATTCCTTAGATATCATATCTTTCAGGGCTTCCCTAGTTATAAGGTATGGGCCCGTTAAGTCGTAGCTTATCTGGGCATGCCACGACTCGGGGTTCATGTCAAGGAATTCAGAGGCGTACCCCACGCCCGCGTTATTAACTAGGACGTCTATGCTGCCAAGCTCCCTTCTCGCCTGCTCCACAGCAGATTTTATGTCATCCGGGGAGCCTAGGTTCATCCTTATTGCAATGGAGGGAACGCCCATCCGCCTAATCTCTTCCAGGGTCTTCTCGGCTTCATCAGCGGCCTTCCTATAAGTTATAGCTACGCTGGCACCCATGGAGGCCAGCCTAATAGCTATGGCCTTTCCTATACCCCTATTGCCTCCAGTGACAAGGGCTACCTTGCCCTTGAGTTGAGCAGGGCGGTCAGAAGCCATGCACTCACCATCCCCCGTTAGGGGTCTGTTCCCGAGTTCCAGATCATCCCTAATCCAAGGGAGTACCTTTGAGATTATAAATGCTGCTAACCTGAGCGCTCTTAGTCGGTAAGGATTGTGTTAAGCAGCGTTAAGGATGCCAGGAGGGCCTCCTCGCTCCTTAAGGTTTCCGTGCCCTGCAGGGGCGCAGCGTTAATCAGCAGGTCAAAGGCCTTACGGGAGGTGTACTGAAGTAGGCCGCTCTTCGGGCCACCTACTATCAAGGCTATGGGTCTTCCTAGGAGTCCTCTGAGTAGCCAGTAGTCGGTAGTTCCATACTTACTAGTGCCGACCAGAGCCACTCCCTGTTCCTTGAGCTCTTGAAGCTCCGCTAAGAGCTTACCAGAGCGTAAGACCTTGTACCCAGTGTATATATTGCCCCACGACGAGGGCTCTAGCTCAAACTGCCTCCCAGACCTTCTTATAACGCGCGCAGCAACTATGTCATTGACATTGAAGTGGCAGGGCTTTAACAGGCCCTCGCCAGCCTCTCCCATGTAGACGCTGCACTGCGAACCCTTCCTTGTAGTTATTAAGACGTCTATAAGGTCCCCCTCATTGAGATTTCTTGGAGGTAAATGGTTGGGGAGGTTCAGTGGCGGCATAATGCCAGCATACTTAAGCTTTTCACTTAAGCCAACAACTTGCTTCTTAAGGTGTGGCGGAACCACCTGATAATTAAGCAGCTCTAAGAGCATCTCCTGATCATCACGTGTCGACTCCTCATCCAGGAATATCCTGACCTCGTCAACCCTAAATATGGCCAGAGCCCTAGATATTAGCCCAGCCTTGTAGGTTTTGTCCCTTAGGTCCTGTTCAACGCTAAGCACGCTGGCAGGCAACAAAACTATGAGCTTGTGCTGCCTCCTTGGCGATGGCCACGGGGGACTTATCAAGCTGAGCTGCCTTCCTCCTTGCTCTTACCGCCTTTCCGTTCTGAACCCCTCTGCTCCTTAGTCATGAAGAGGGTCGTCCTCTGCCTTCCTCCCATACGGTTCACCTGCACACTACCTCTGGACTTGAGGCTTAAAGCCGTTATTTCAGGGCGATGCGCCCTTAGCTGCACTTGTGAGGATTACGTGAAATTTAATTAATTTCACAAGCACATAGCTGATGGGCTGGGAAGTTGGCATACCTTTACAGGAAGAAAAGCGACTTGCACCCAGCGGTCAGGCTAAGGAAGCTCATGAAGGGTAGCGGCATAATTATAGTGCCAGGGGTCTTTGATCCAGCATCAGCCCTTCTGGCCGAGAGCGTTGGCTTCAAGGCAATTTACTTATCCGGCGCCGCGCTAACTGGAAGCCTTGCGATGCCCGACCTTAGTATAATAACCTTCTCTGAGGTCCTTGGCGCCACGAGAAGAATAATGGAGGTAGTTGACTTGCCAATGATAGTTGACACGGACACGGGCTTTGGTGAGGCAATAAATGTCTACAGGACCGTTAAAGAGCTCGAGGAGGCAGGAGCAGCCGCTGTTCAGATAGAGGACCAGGTGCTTCCTAAGAAGTGCGGTCACCTCTCTGGCAAACATGTGGTTCCGGCTGACGAGATGGTTAAGAAGATAATGAGCGCCGTCGAGGCCAGGCGCAGTGACATGGTTATAGTAGCCAGGACTGACGCGCGCGAAGTGGAGGGCCTAGACGCCGCCATAGAGAGAGCTCAGATGTACGTGGAGGCTGGGGCGGACGTTATATTTCCAGAGGCCCTCCATAACCTAGAGGAGTTTAAGGAGTTCTCACGTAAGGTGAAAGCGCCTCTTTTGGCAAACATGACAGAGTTCGGCAAGACTCCCTATATAACCGCTAAGGAGTTCGAGGAGGCCGGTTATAAGTTCGTAATTTTCCCAGTGACCACGTTTAGGGCTGCCATGAAGGCCATGAAGGACGTCCTGTTAGAACTTAAGGAGAAGGGCACGCAAAAGCACATATTAGACAAACTAATGACAAGGCAGGAGTTCTATGAGCTCATAGGTTATTATGAGTACGAAAAGATGGATTCACAGATAGCAGAAAAGGCCGAAGCTCTGATGAGTGAGCTAAAGCGCAGGACCCAGGGACCGACGCAAAAATAGGGGGTTCTACCTGTCTCGATTTATCGTATGATCACTTTTGGTTAATCCCTGGAAGTACAATTAAGTACCCGTGGTGCGGGGGGTGGGCTTCGAACCCACGCAGGCCTACGCCATCGGGCCCTCAGCCCGACCCCTTTGACCAGGCTCGGGCACCCCCGCACCAATGTTCTCTCTAGCGTACGGAAGGCTATTTAAGTAGTTTGGTTATTTTAACTTCTCAGGGAAACAGGTAAGGCGTGGTAAGCATGGAAAGGGAGAAGACAAACGATGGTTTCAATAAGGCAATAAACAGGCTTCTGGTAAACATAACCGTTAGGACGCTTTGGATATACGTGTTGGCAACCTTAAAGGAGGGTCCCACGTATCCATATCAGCTAAAGAAGATAATAAGAGAGAAGTTTTCATTTAACCCGCCCACGGTAACTCTCTACACAGTTGTCTATAAGTTAGAGAGGGACGGTTTAATAGAAAAGGCTCCAGACGGCATGTATAAGATAACTGATGGCGGTCTAAAGGCCCTTAGCGAGGCATCTAAACTACTCATGGAGATAGCTCAAAAGATAAGCAGTGTGGAGAGCCCTGCCGTTGCAGAGAGGACAATGGAAAGTTCCGAGGAAATTAGGAGGCCTCAGTGAGATCGGTGCTCCTCATACCGAGCAGTCAGTGCAGGTCAGCCTAATCATCGGCCCAGTTATTTAAGGCTGAGATCGCTAAAAAGTCCATTGGTGCAAACTAGGCTGGGACCTGCCGTGGAGCAGGGTGACTTGAAGGAGGTCGTGGTGGAGTTTTCGGGCTCCAGGTTCAGGGCATTTATAGACGCTAGCTCAGGCCTCCTAGTCTGTCCCATCTGCAGGAGGACCAGAGTAACGTCACCGGAAGACCTAGTAGCCCACATCATGGCTCATGCTATGAAGAGCCTCGATAAGAGGAGGGAGCCTCCCCAGAGGGCTCACGCCACTTCTGAGAGCTCTTCGGAGGAGTAACAAGACCTTTATGAAACTTTGGAAACATTTACCTTCAAATTAAACTTCCCCCTGCAGCAGCGACATGTAGCGTGAAAACAGTGAAGCTGAAGTGCCAAGAGATACCATACGTGTTAGAGCTGCCTGACGACCTAGATAAAGGGCTAGCTGGAGCCACCGCCATGCTTCAGCTGCCTGACGGCTTAAAGCAGTACTCCAGGGAGATAGCTGACTGCCTCTCAGATGCTATAAAGGCCAGGATACTCATACAGGGGGACAGCGTCTTCGGCGCCTGCGACCTACATTATGGAGAGGTCTCATCGCTGGGCTATGTGGACGCGATACTTCACGTGGGCCACACGCCATACCCTGATTATCTAGGCGATAGGGTTAATGTAAATCCTAAGGGCAGAGTCAAGGTGTTCTTTATAGCTGCAAGGTATGTAGGGCTCCCGAGCGAGCAGACCATGGAGTCCCTGCTAAGTTTATTGAGGGCTAGGTCGCTTAGAAGGATAGCGGTTGCCACTACAACCCAGTACCTGTACGCTTACAGATTTGCCGCTAGCTACCTCAGAGAAAGAGGTCTTGAGGTCGTTACATTTCGTGGTCCAGCTAGTTACTACGAAGAGGGCCAAGTTATAGGCTGCGACTACAGCTTTGTCCCGAGAGGAGTGGAGGGTTATGTAATCATAAGCGGGGGCGAGTTTCATGCTTTAGGCCTTTACTTGGCAACCTTTAGACCTGTGATACAGCTAGACGTGTATAAGGACAAAGCCTATGATATGACCGGGGCTGGGGAAAAACTTTACGCCTCGAGACTTTTCAAAGTATCCATGACAATGAATTCCAGCCGATGGGGGATAATAGTAGGTACTAAGACAGGCCAGCACAGACCTTGGGTGGTCTCAGCGCTGGAGGCCATGCTGTCCAGGCGCGGCCTGCATTATAAGGAGCTTTACGTTGGTACGCTGGCCCCTCAAATCCTTGCAAACTTTGACAGCGATTGGTACCAGACCTTTGTTATAACTAGTTGCCCCAGGCTTCCAATAGATGACTTTAACGAGTATCCTAAACCCGTGCTGACTCCGGGCGAAGCCTTTATGGCAATAGAGGGTAAGCTAAGTCCCTACAGATTTCCATGGTGATAAGAAGCCTAACCCTTAGAGCACGTGACATTGAGACCCCATTAGACTTAGCCTTGATTTAAGAGCAGAACGCAAGTATTCTTAACTTCGAGTTGTATTAAAGGAACAAGGGCGCTGACTGCCAGCGCAGCTAAGCAGACTTAAGGTTGTGCTTGAGAAGTATGTGCCAAAAATAGAGTCCCCATCAGTCAAATTGGAGCAGTATACGACGCCTGCAGAGCTAGTGCTCGCTATGTTAAAGGTTCCCCTGTTTAAGGGGCTCATCGAGGACGCCACAGTGGCTGATCTTGGCTCAGGTACTTGCAGGATAGCTATAGCATCCCTTCTTTTAGGGGCGAGAAGGGCCATAGCTGTTGACTACGATTATAGATTCGGCAGCATCTGTAAGCTTTCGGCAGAGAAACTGGGTGTCAGCGAGGGGCTGGCTTTCGTATCTGCATGGATAGCGGAGTACTCCGGCCCCCTCAGGCAGGGCCTTATAGACCTCGTGATAATGAACCCGCCCTTCGGGGTATGGAGAAGGGGGGCCGATAGGGAATTCCTTGAGTATGCCATGAGCCTCAATGCTAGGGAGATAGTGGCTCTCGTGAAATCAGGAAACCTTGAGTTTCACGCCGGGTTAGCTAAGGCCAGAGGGTACTCATTCAACTTTTTAGGTACTCACGAGTTCCCTATACCTGCGGCTATGCCGCACCACAGGAGCAGGATAAGGAGAATAAAGGTGGACCTAGTTGAGCTCTCAAGGAGTTAGCTACGTGGTCCCAGGCGACGTGGTTGCTGTTGAAGAGGAGTACTCCGAGGGCCAGAACGTGTACGTTGATTACGACACTGGCGTCCTCAGGGTAGCATCAATAGGAAAGCTTAAGCTTGATAACGTTAACAAGGTAGCCGAGGTCATACCTGCAAGGAGGCTCAAGAGCCCAAAGAAAGGGGCTACCGTCCTTGGCTTGGTGACACAGGTAAGGGAGAACCTGGCCTTCGTTGACATCTATGGCGAAGTCGCACTTGAACCTAGGCCAGGCCGCTTCATAGAGTACTCCGGCGTTCTAGACGGTGTTATAACTCCAGAAAGCGTAGGCGTTGATAGGGTAGATGATATTATGAACTTTGTGAGGCCTAATGACATCATATTGGCGAGGGTTATGAGCACCATAAGTCCCTACCTGCTGAGCTTAAAGGGCCCCCAGCTCGGCGTAATTTACGCCCTGTGTTCAAGGTGCGGCGAAGTTCTAGCCTTGGAGGGCGGCAGCCTCAAGTGCCCGGCCTGCGGAAACGTGGAGAACAGGAAGCTCTCAACCTTCGCTAACTCAAAGCTAATAAGGCTTGACATAAGGCGACTAATTCTCAGGAGGTTCCAGTAGTGGCCTCTGGACAGAGGATCATAATCAAGCTGCCGCGCAACATCGCTGACATCGAGGCCTTACTGGAGAAGATAAGCGAGAAGGCGGCGGCCAGCATAATTTCAACCGAGATTAGGAACGATAAGCTTGTAATTGAAATACAGGGCTCTGTAAGGGCCTCCAAGGACATTAAGAAGGCAGTCCATGATGTATTGAGAGGCCTAACTTCTAGGAGCTTTAGGTCCGTAATCACGGAAGACAGAATTAGGGATATGGGGTATAAAGGACCCATCGATGTGCTTTCCTTTACACTGAAGAAGATGGGATTCGACACTGAGTGGGAACCTCCGGTGCTCAGAAGCAACGCACAGGCAAGCGTCATAAGACAGGCTGCTCAGAAACTTTCTGAAGCACTGAAGATGGTGAACGGCCTCAGCCTTAGCGAGTCCGCCAGGAAAGCTGTGATAGCTGTGCTAGCTCTTTCTGGGACTACGACAGATGTGAAAAGAGTTATTTCTGTAGGTTTATCAAAGGGCGTCCTGGCCAGGGATAGAAATAATAAAATACTCTCAGTAACTGAGTGGAGGGAAGCGGCTGACCTGATAAGGGGGTCGTTAGGAGTTGACGGAGGACCTTAAGATCTACAAATCGGGCAACAGCTATGTAATAGAGATAGAAAACGAAGATCATACACTGGGCAACTTGCTCTCCTCTACTTTGGCTGGAGTTAAGGGGGTAGTAGATGCCTACTACGAGTTGGAGCACCCTCTGTTCAGGAGAATCAAGGTCTACGTAAGATTAGAGGATGGCTACGACATAAAGGAAGTTTTGAAGGAAGCGCTAAACAGGATAAAAGATATGAACGAGGCCTTTAGAAAGGAGTTCATTGAGCAAGCGAAGTCCCTGGGCGTAGAGGACCTCTCTTGAAGCGTGAGGCCAGAGTCCTGGTAAGCAAATGCAGTGGGCAGTTATGCGTCGGTATAGTGATCAGGCTGAACTCAATAGACGGTCTAGCTATTTCATTTGAGAGCTGTGAGGGGCTCTGCAGGAGGCTCGGCCATAAGGGATTCCTCGATGAGATAAGGTATTACATTGGCGATTGTGGCTGTGGCTTAGCGCTAATGCCAGGCCGTCAGGAGGTGCTTGGCTGGGCGGTTGCCTTTGCAGAAGATATAGCCAATTCCTTAGCTAGGGCGAGGGGCCTTCTGGGCGAATAATTTAAAGGGAACCAAAATATTTTGTAAGTCTGGTGCGGGGGTGCCCGAGCCTGGCCAAAGGGGACGGGCCTAAGACCCGTTGGCGTAGGCCTGCGTGGGTTCGAAGCCCACCCCCCGCACCACCTTATTATGGGTAAACAGCTTTGCCGCTTTCCGGTAAGGTTCTGTACCCTGGAAGCGTTCTGCTCAAGGCCTCTGAGAACTCAGGGCTCTTTAGAGTCTCTAAAAACGTCCTCACGCTCAGCTTGTTGATTCTGTCTTTCCTTACCACGAAGTCGTATATTTCCTCGCCCACAGGTATGAAGTCAAGGTTAAACATTCTTGCCACGGCCTCAAGCGAGAGGCCTACGTCAGCCCTCCCCTGTACTATGGCTGTTGCGACGGCGGTGTGAGTCTTGACCTCGTAGGTGTACCCATTTATCACCTTCTCCGGCCTCTCGCCCTTGAGCAGAGGCCTGAGCTTCATGTCAAGAAGTACCCTCGTGCCTGAGCCCTTGTTCCTGTTAACCATGACTACGTCAGGCCTCAGGAGGTCCTCAAAGCCCTTGATGTTCTTTGGGTTACCCTTCTTCACCAGGAAGCCTATCCTTCTGGCATAGCCTCTGTATATGTAAACTTCGTTTTCGAGGCCCATTATCTTAGGCATGTGCACGTTATACTGCATTGTGTTCTCGTCAAGTATGTGGGTTCCGGCTATGTCCGCATCCCCTCTCTTGATAGCTATCCACCCACCCATGGAGCCAACGCTTATTACTCTGGAACTCTTTGTCAGACCAGCAACCCTAAGAACTACTTCAATGCCAGGGCAGTTGCTGCCTATTATGTTAAGCTCGGGTATCCTGAGGCTGGGCGAGAACAGGTTGACGGTTACTTCCTCATTTTCATCGAAGTACTCTCTGTTCTCCTCTGCTGCAATGAAGCCATCGGAGAGGCCTATACCCGCGACTGATCCAGAGCCCGTCATCAGTGGGTAAGCAGAGAGGCTGCCATCAATGTTTTGTACTAGCTGGACAGGTATTAGCTCCATGAAGCCCCTCCCGGCTGGGAACCTGAAAGGTATCCTGGCCTTAACCTTAGGCAGCTCAACATTTGGCTCTAGGCCCCTCATAATCATTATGACAGGGGCTACTATGGTGTACATGTTCATCATGGCTGACAGCGGGAACCCTGGAAGGCCAAAGAGTATCTTACGATCCTTCACAGCTATGGCTGTGGGCTTTCCTGGCCTGGCCTTAAGGCCATGTACTATGAGCTCCGCGCCCAGGTCCCTAAACACCTTATATATCATGTCGCCGTAGCCCGCTGAGGTGCTTCCTGTCGTGATAACAATGTCAGACTTTTCAAGGGCGTCAGCTATGGCGGACTTCATCGCGTCATAGCTGTCTGGCACTATGCCTTTGAACGTGGCTTCCGCTCCCAGCTCGTTAAGCATGGAAGTTATAACGTATCCATCTACGTCATAAAGTTTGGCCGTTGTCAGTGGCTCTCCTGGTGGAACCAGCTCCACGCCAGTTGAGAATACGGTGACCTTAGGGGGCCTGTACACTCTGACCTTGCTTATCCCTAAGCCCGCCAGGACTGCTATCTCCCTTGAAGTTATTAAGGTGCCAGCTCTGAGGACATAGTCGCCAGCTGAGATGTCTGACCCAGCTTGGTTTATGTTCTCGCCAGGGGCCGTTGGCCTGTAGACGGTTAGCGTGTCGCCCTTTCTAACTACGTACTCCTCCATAACAACGGAGTCTGCCCCTCTGGGTATCATGGCTCCCGTAGCTATCTCGACAGCCTCGCTGGGACCCACGTGGTTCTCCGGAACGGAGCCTATGGACGCCTTACCTACTATTTTAAGCTGCACAGGCGTCACGTCGCTCGCGCCGGCCACATCGAAGCTCCTTATGGCGTAGCCGTCCACCATAGAGCGGTCAAAGGGCGGATAATCTATGGGGGCTTGTATATCCTCAGCTAAAACCTTGTTGAGCGACTCTAGCAGGGGAACCTCGATAACCCCAAGAGGTCTTATGCCTCCTAGCTTCTCTTCGAGCAGTTTGAGAGCCTCGTTTACAGAGACCAGCTTGTGGAACACTAGTGCCAAGGTTCACCTGCACCCAAGCGCTTTCAGTAGCTCTCCAATGGCATTAAACGTATACCGGGACGGGACAAGAAGCCTGGCCCCAGGGCACATGGAGTTAACCGTCGAGGCTGCCTTAGGTCCCATCGCTATAATTATGGCATCGCCCAGGTAAGGTCTTATATGGCTGCATGAAATTCTGGCTATCTCGGCAGAGGACACTATTATTAGGTCAAAGCGGGAGGCCAGCTCATTTACGTCTATGTCAGCTGGAACCTCACGATATATATCGACCCTGTTTACCTCAATCCCCGCCTCCCTAAGCTTTTCCTCAAGCTCGTGGTCCCCGGCCTCGGACCTTAGACTCAGGACTCTCCTGCAGTGGGACAACTTAATGAGCTCAGCGAGTCTGCCGCTGCTGTAGGTCTCAGGATAAGAAGCGTCTATGCCAAAAGCCTCCTTGAAGGAAGTCGCCGTAGAAGCGCCAACCGCGAACGCCCTGACATTAGGCGGCCAGGAGCTCATAAATTGCCTTAGAAACCTCGGAGACCTTGGGCTCAGGAAGGCGACGCAATCATAATAGCCTCTGACTACATATTCAGCTGCAGCTCTCAGAGCCTCAGGAACAGGTACTATCTCAACCGACTTTACCCACTTGATGCAACTGAAGCTACTCAGCGCCGTCGGGAGCTCCGGCCCTAAGTAGAGTACTCTATACCTCTTCTCCAAAGTTTTACCCTCTCGTTGATGCCCCTGCCAACATATATGACCGCTGGATTAATTATTACTCCTCTTCTCCAGGCATCCAACAGCGACGACATCGTGCCAGCGACCGTTAGCTGTCTCTCCGTGGTGGCCCACATCACGGCGGCCGCCGGTTCGTCCCAGCCCCTCACCTTAGCGATTTCAGTGAGTATCAGGTCAAAGTTCTTAACGCCCATAAGTATTATTAGCATGTCTGCGGCCTGCGCCAGGCCTCTTACTCTCTCAAGATACTCCCTCACGTCCTTGCCTTCGGCCAGGTGGCCAGTTATCACTGCAAACGACGAGGCGAAGCCCCTGCCAGCCAGAGGAATGCCTGCGTATGCCGAAGCCCCTACAAAGCTTGGTATCCCTGGCACCACCTCACACTCCACATTATTTGAAACTAAGAACTCGCACTCCTCCTCGCCCCTTCCAAAGGTGTATGGGTCCCCTCCCTTCAGCCTCACGACCAGTTTGCCTTCCTGGGCAAGCTTCACGAGAAGCTCGTTTATCTCCTCCTGGCTCATCTCACGTTTCTGCGGTTCCTTGCCCACATAGATCTTGACTGCCCCAGGTTTTGCTTGACTTAGGAGCTCAGTCGGAATCAGCCTATCATATACTATCACGTCAGCAGCCCTGATGGCCTCAAGGGCCTTAACAGTGATGAGCGTTGGGTCGCCCGGGCCAGCCCCCACTATCACTACCTTTCCGGGCAAGTCACGGCACCTTCAGGTTCTTGGCCAGCTCCCTGGCTATCCTTTCAGGTTCCCCTAGGCTGCCGGAGGCCCGGGCAAAGTTCATAACTTCGCCGTCAGGCGAGGCCGCGGCCGCTGTCATAGTTAGCCTGCCGCCTTCCAGCATGGAGACGGCCCCTATGGGCGTGTGACACCCAGCACCTATGAGCTCCACGAATTTCCTCTCGGCCATTGCCATAGCATAAGTTACCTCGTCCGAGGCCCTGCGTAAAAGATCGAAAAGCGATGATGAGGAGGGAGCCACGACTGCTATTATCCCCTGGCCTGGCTCAGGCGGGAACTTGTCGAGAGGCAGCATAACCCTTTTCTGAAGTATGTTGAGCCTCCTTAGGCCTGCCTCAGCCATTAGTAAGTAATTAACTTCCCCCCTGTTAAGTTTAGCTATCCTTGTATCTACGTTGCCCCTCACGACCTTTATGATGACGTTTCTGTTATAATGCCTTAGAAACGCTATTCTCCTCACGCTTGATGTGCCGACGCTGAGGCCTGAGGGCACGTCCTCCACGCCAGTGACCTCAGGGGATCCCATGCCTATTACAAGGGAGTCGTTAGGGACCTCCCGGGGAGGCACCATTGCTATCTCTAGGTCCCCCTCAAGTTGCGAGGGCAGGTCCTTCATGCTGTGGACCGCTACGTCGGCCTCACCGTTAAGGACCGCCCTGTTAACCTCCTTCTCAAAGACGCCCTTAACGCCTATGCTAAAAAGGGGCCTGTCCTGCATCACGTCGCCCCTGGTCTTAACTATCACCGGCTCATATTCTACTCGCTCCCCGAGCCTCTGCTCAAGGAACCTCATAGCTATGACTACCTGTTCAAGGCTTAGCTTGCTGCCCCTGGTGGCCACCTTGAGCTTTATCATTTCAGTTCACTCGCTACCTTCCTGAGGGCCTCCTCCGTAGTCGAAATGACCTCATCGCCGTGAACTGCGCTGGTGAACTGGGATTCAAATTGGCTTGGAGGGACAAACACCCCGTATTTTCTCATAAGTTCGTGGAACTTGGCGTACTTCTCGCGGTCGCTCGCCCTGGCATCATCGGGGCTTACAACACTGCGATGCGTGAAGAACAGCTGAAACATGCTCTCTACCCTGTTAACGCTAACAGCGCCGTTGAAGACACTTTCCGCATACTCAGCGATCTCCTTTGCCGCCTTTGAGGCCTTTGAGAGGGCGTCCGTTGCCTCAACGGTCTCTATGGTAGCTAACCCCGCGCTCATAGTTACTGGGTTAGCGTTGAAAGTGCCTGCGTTGAATACCGGCCCCCTGGGCGACAGAAGGTCCATAATTTCAGACCTGGCCGTCACAGCGCCTATGGGGAAGCCGCCGCCTATGATCTTACCTAGCGTCACTATGTCAGCCTTGACACCAAAGTACTGCTGGGCGCCCCCCATGGAAAGCCTGAACCCAGTAATAACTTCGTCAAATATTAACAACGAGCCATACCTGTCAGCTATCTCCCTGAGACCTCTGAGGAACTCCCTATCCGGAGGTATAACGCCCATGTTACCTATTACGGGCTCCACTATGATAGCGGCCAGGTCGTCGCCCGCTGCCTTGGCGGCCCTCTCCGCGGACTCGAGGTCGTTGTACTTAGCCACAACCGTGAGCGCTGCCGCCTGAGGAGGCACGCCTCTGCTGTTGGGCACCCCATACTCGCTGGCCGCGCTGCCGGCCTGAACTAGAACATAATCATGTGCGCCGTGATAGCAGCCGTCAAACTTCATTATCTTGTTCCTTCCCGTGAACCCCCTGGCAAGCCTTATGGCAGTCATTGTGGCCTCCGTGCCAGAGTTCACAAACCTTACCTTGCCCCCAGGCATCACATAGCTGACGACCTTCTTAGCCAGCTCAAGCTCAACTCTAGTTGGCGTTCCATAAAGCCAGCCCTTCTCTATCTGCTCTATGACCCTCCTCTTGACGGCGTCATTTGCATGGCCAAGTATGAGGGGCCCGTATCCTAGGACATAATCTACAAGCTTCTCGTTGTCCTCAGTAATTATGTAGGGCCCAATGCCTTCCTTGACGAAGAAGGGGTAAGGCCTGACGGCGGCGCGCACTGGGCTATCAACGCCACCTACGAGGAACTTTGAGGCCTCGTCATAGAGCTCCTTACTCATCTCCCGCGCCCCAGGGAATGCGCTTCCAGGGCTTTAATAGGAGGAACCTAAAGGGCGCCTTGTATGAAGCCTATTTCAGTCCATGTAATTGAACACAGCCTTTGCGTTCATGAGGTCTCTAGTGGTATTACAGGCCAGCCTACACCTTGTGGGGAAGTTAGGTAGTAAGTGCAGGAGGGTGTAACCCCTGTGTTGAGTCGAACGGACTGGGAGCTCTCGAAGGAGGCCCCGGCGGCCGTCGTTGAAGCGGCGATGAGAATAGCGGGGTCCGATAATTTGCCGAACTTAGTGGCTGTGCTCAAATCAATGGCCGACTCGGGGGACTCCTGGGTTTCGAGAGTAGCGGCCGAGCTTTCCAGTAATGTACAAGAGCTTAGCGCTCTAGTAAAAGACATGAAGCATGGCCTTAGGCCTAGGGAGGAGCTCGTGAGGGAGGTCCTCGGCAAGGTTAAGGGGGTTACTAAGCCTAAGATCTGATGTCCCTAACGCCTTCATTTAACATGTCCTGTAAGATCTTCTTGGCAGTTTCCCTTAAGTCCTTAGCTCTTGCCCTGATTAGGCTTAGATGGTCATCCATGTAGTCGGAGTATGCGTAGAGCAGAAGCACAGGGATAGAGCTCTGATCTACGATAGCTCTTAGGTAGGAGGACTCGCTCCAGTTGAACATGTTGGAGCCCCTCCGTAGCCTGTCCAAATTTATTATGGAACTGGAAAAGCAGTCTACCATGATATTGGAGTTACCTGTGGCCTTCCTAAGGTCGTCCTGGATGGCAGAAACTTTGTTACTAACATAGTTTAGTAAGTGGGATAGATTAGAAGGCGACGGCTCTAAACCGCGCTTCCTCAGGGTCTCCGTAGCCAATACCATCACTTCCTCGCTCCTCTTTATTAATGAAAGCGGAAGGAGGTCGCGCCTCTCTAGGAGGCTCAGCGCCCACCGCTTGATCAGCTTCTCTTCGCCGTGTGCTGCAGTTCTAGCTATAACGTCCAGCTCTGAGTCGTCAAAGTAATAGAGGTCATCAGCTATGGCTTTAGCCAGGGAGCTGGGCTTTATCGCCTCTCTCAGGTCCCCGCCGTAGGCCTCAGGCAGCTGTATGTGTGACTGGGGCAGCTCCCTTATGAACCTGGAGACCGATTTAGATATGGCTATGACCTTATGGTGATAGTATACCGAGCGGTACATCTTGTACCTTGCGTCAAAGACATCCTCAAGGGGTTGAAGGCTCTTTATGTCAAGCGATAAGAACGGCCTTCCGTCGTCAAGTAGCGAGACGCCTATTCCCTCCACCAGCCTGTCTAGGTCTATGTTGCCATATACTATTCCTGTGGCCTGCGCGTCCCTCTGGAGATAGTCAAGCCTGTCGGCGTCCGCTATTTCATTTGATATGATATCGTGAATAATGCTGTAGGCCTCAGGCCTTATACCGAGCTCTTCCAGGGGCTCCCTCACAGTAGGCCCTCCGGGTTTTAGGAGCTCCGTGACGGCGGACAGGTAGACCTCAAGCAGGGACCCTTCGAAGGAGGACGAGAGACCCTTTAGCTTCGAGAGGAAGGAGACTCCATAAGCTTCATGCACTTTAAGTGCGCCGCCTGAGAGCTCGGTTAACTCCTTGAAGAGTCCTTGCGACTGTTTATCTTCGCTGTACTTGGCCATGTACTCTATGGCCTCCTCGCTCATGTGGCTGTAGGCCAGGTGCCCCACGTCATGAAGTAGGCCGCTGAATCTAACTGTCTGCACGAAGCTGTTAAGATGCTCATAGTTACATTCGTAGAGAACTTCAGAGCAAAGCTTATCGTTATGCGACAGTGAGCCGGCTATTCTCTGGGCCATACGCGAAGCTATATGCATGACCCCCAGCGAGTGCTCAAGTCTGCTGTGGCGTGCCGATGGGAACACTAGGAACGCCATGCCAAGCTGCTTTATGTTGTGAAGTCTTCTCATGAACGCCGTCTGAAGGAGCCAGTACTCGGCTTCATTTATCGGTATAAAGCCGTGCACGGAGTCCTGCACTACGCCCTTCTGCTGATATGCGCCTACCAGCTCGCCCTGCATTAACTGCACCTAAACACTCTTCCGCTTGCTGGTACCTTACGGAACCTTAAAATGCATTGCTAAATTCTTAGTTAGGAAAGTCCTGCCTTCTCGAGGGCCTCCTTATACCTTCCTGTTATTGAGGTGTCGCGCGGGTCCACGCCATTAAACATAGCTAAATACGTTGACGTGTAGCCTCCAAGCAGCGAGCCCTGGAGCAGCTGGGCCAAAACTCCGTTGCCCCTGGGCGTTACTCTAACAACCGCGTCCCTCTGGTCGTTATAGATTTGCCTTAGGAGGTCTTCAAGGACAGCGCATACCCTACCGTCGCCCTCTATGAGCACAAAGCCCTTCCTTACATTGTGCAGCAGCTGCCACACAACCATATCATTATGGGCTGACTCGGGGTAGAACTCGGTCTTAGTTATAGCCTTAGCGTTCTCGCTGAACTCCTGCCTCCACCTGTGGGCCACTATGTCAAAGAGGCCGCACCCTGCGACCACGTATACGTCCTTGCCGGCGAGGGCCCTTGCTATGGTTTCGCCCTCGCCCCTTGAAGTTGACCTAAGGGCGTCAGCCGCATCCTCAACCTCCTTATCAGCGGCTATCTTAATTCCGGAGGAGTTGATGATACCTATGGTGGCCCCAGCCAGCATTCCGAGCGCTGTCCTTGGGTAGTAGCCCGGCTCTATGAGCGCGAGCGGGAGCCCGTTCTCTTTAGCCCACGACGCCAGCTTGCCGCCGCTCGTTACTGAAAGTACTGTAGCTCCTCTGGCCTTAGCTTCCCTTGCGCAGCTCACGGTCTCGTAGGTGTTCCCGCTGTAACTTATTGCAACAACCAGGTCCTCCGCTGTTACCCAAGGGGGAACGCCCTCGGCCTTGTGAACTATAACTGGGAACCTTAGAGCCTTGGCTGCGGCAAGTGCCCAGATGTAGTCCCCTGCAACTCCGCTGCCTCCCATACCACACAGTAACAACGCGCGGGGGCTCACCTGGGGCGATTTAATCGTAACTGCGCTGTTGTATGACGAGAGGAGCTGAGAAGGCCACGTATCATAAAGCTTCAACATTTCCTCAGCAGCTGCCTGCGCGCTCAAGCCTTTCACGCGAGTAACCTGAGTTCAAAAACTAATTAATAAGGACTTGCAGCGTTACAGAAATGGTAAAAGGCTTGACCCATTTATGTTTGAAGTGTGGCACTAGTTAATTAAAAGTCCTGTAGGGCCTTAACGGTAGTCCTTAATCTCTGGGTCAGCGGGCTCTTACGTCAGGTCGAACTCTCCATATAGTATCCTCATTTCATCAAGGCTCAGGGCCTCTCCTCTCTTGGCCTTCTCCTCTATCTCCTTGCGCCTCTCCTCAAGGGCTTTGAGCTCAATGCCGCGCTGCCTTGATATCTTAAGCTCCTTTAGCTTCACCATCAGCTCCCTGTACTTGTTGTAGAGCGCGTCAAGCTCCCCAGACAGAATGTCTATGTTCTTACTCTTCTCGTCAATGGTCTGCTTGAGCGAGTTTATCTGCTTGTTAAGCTCGTCAATCTTGGGCGTTAACGATGCAATCTGGGCCTTGAGGTTCCCTGCCTTCTGCCTGAGCTCGTTTATCTTTGTGTTGAAGTCGTTAAGCTTCATCTTGAGCGCCTTAACCTCAGCCTCTATCTCCATTATTGAGATCTCTTCCTGGCGCGCTTTCCTTATCCTCTCCGCAAGCTCCTCAAGTCTTTCAATTTCCTCTACAAGCCTCCTTTCCTCCTGTGGAGGCAGAACGGAGGTCTGCTGCCTCCACTCGAGTTCCTCTATTCTCTTCTGAACTCTCTTGAGGCTGAGCTTAGCGACGTTGCCCTCCTTATCAAGCAGCTGCCTGGCCTCCTTGAGCTGCTCTATCTTAGCCTTAAGGTCGTTGAGCGTCGAACTCCTGTCCTGGTTAAGCTTGGCCAGCTGATCAAGAACTTCCTTGCGGTCGGACCTCAGCTTAAGCAGCTGGCTCACAAGCTCCTTCTTTTGCTCAATTAACTTGACCCTCTGGTCGCGCAGCCCCTTAACCTCATTAATGAGCTGCATTCTGTTATTTTTGACCTCAATTATCTTATCCCTTATTGCATCTACAAGCTTGTAAAGGTCCTCCTCTTTCATGTTAGACGTGTCCGTGGTTACCAACTGCCTTATATCTTCAGGAAGGGCCTCTGGTGGCAGAGGCTCAGGGGCCCTCCTAGGCCTCCTGGCTTCCTGCTGGTTTCCTGTCTGCCGAGCCTGCACAGCCTCAGGGGAAGTCTGAGGTTGGACATTCTTAGGCTCGTTGCTGTTTGTGTCAACGTTCTGGGCCTTCTCAGCAGCCAGGCGGTCACTTCCCTCCAAGCTTTTTATCCACCTCCAACTATTATGCGTGCGTCAACGGCTGTCGCTTGTTCTATGCGTGCCAGAACGGGATTTATATCTACCTCTTTTATAGGTAAGTGGTTGTAAAGTAGGATACTTAACCTAGAGATTACTTCTGCCACGCTTTCTAGGTTGGCCTGCTGCATACCTCTGTAGCCCTTGAGCAGCGTGTACGCCCTAGTGGTTGAGATCATCTGTAAGGCTTGCTTCAAGCCAACAGGGGCTAGCCTCATGGAAATGTCAGAGACAAGCTCCACCAGGAGGCCTCCTAAGCCGAAGGTAACTATGGGGCCAAACTGGGGGTCGCGCGTGCCTCCTACTATAACCTCATATCCATCTCTTACCATCCTCTGAAGTAGGACGCCCCTAACATCAGCGTGAGGCGCGCGAAGCCTAACGTTAGAAAGTATTGACCTGTAGGCAGAGGTCGCTTCACTAACGCTATTTATGTTAAGCACAACGCCTCCCACGTCGCTCTTGTGAATGATGTCAGGGCTTATGACTTTCATTACAAGGGGAAAGCCAAGCCCCTGCGCGCACGTCTTTACAGCATCCTCATCAGTGGCGGTGCAATAATCGGCAACAGGGATCCCATAGACCCTCAGGACTTCCAGCGACTCATCCTCAAGCAGCTTGTTACGGCCCTCCTTGATAGCGCGGGCTATTATATTATTTACCAACTCGGCAGCGCTGCTATTAACGGTCGGCATAATGTCACCACTATTACTTTCAGCCTCGACGCAGAGCCTGCACTTCCATAGGTCAGACAGGGCCCTGGCGGCGCGGTCAGGGAACTCGAATGTTGGTATCCCAGCGGCCTCGAGCATCTCCGCCAGCTTTTCGCCGTAGCTGGCGCCTATGGTAACTACAGCCAGGGGCAGGTCAGGGTGGCGCTTCCTGACATTTATTATGGCGTCAAAGGTCTTGTTGAGGTCCATGGTTGGCGGCTGCACGAGGGCCACCAGCAGAAGGGCGTCAGCGTCGTTATTAGAGAGGAGCGTTTCTGCGACAAGTTCTACCTGCTCGGGCCTTGCGTCGCCCGTCAGGTCAAACGGGTTGCGCAGCGACACCCGATGGGGGAAGAGTCCCTTGAGCGCATCTAACGTGGCCTGTGACGGCTGAGGTACTTGCAGCCCCCTGGATACCAGGTTATCGGTGGCTATGACGCCGTGGCCCCCTGAGTTGGTTATAACTGCCACCCTGGGACCCCTTGGCAGGGCGCCTGAGCTGAGGACCTTCGCAGCGTCAAACATCTCCTGGAGGTCCTCAACTACTATTGCGTTAGCTTCGCTCATGGCCTCCTTGAAAACGTTGTAGGAGCCCGCTATTGATGCCGTGTGGCTAAGCGTGGCCCTGGAGCCCTCGGCTGTCCTGCCTCCCTTGAGCACGAGCACCGGCTTCCTACTGCCGTAGGTTACCTTCCTGATGGCGTCAACCAGCTCCCTGCCTTTTGTGACACCCTCCAGATATATTAGTATGACCTTCACGTCAGGCGCGCCGGCAAGGTAGTTTAGGCTATCAATCTCGTCAATATCAACCTTGTTGCCAAAGTTTATGGCTTTAGATATACCTACGTTGTTAGCAGCTGCCCAGTCCATGAGGGTTGCCAGCAGGGCCCCGCTCTGGCTTATTATTGCTATGGGCCCAGGCCTGGGTCTCCTCATTCTCTCCTCTGGCAGGAAGAAGGTGTCAACGCCGTTTGCAGAGTTATAGACTCCTATGCAGTTGGGCCCAAGGATTCTCATGGAGTACCTCCTGGCTATCGAGACCACTTCCTCCTGAAGCCTTATGCCCTCCTCGGTGCCCGTCTCGGCGAAGCCCCCGCTGAATATTATGGCCCCCCTGACGCCCTTCTTGCCAGCGTCCTCTAGCACTGAAGGCGTTAGTGCGGCGTTAACCGCAACTACAACCAGGTCCACATCTTTATCTATCTCGCTCAGGGAGCGATAGCTCCTCAGGCCTTCAACATAATCATATTTAGGGTTTACTACGAATAACTCGCCCTTATACTTGGACTTCAAGTTAGAAAGTATTACTCGGCCCATATTGTCAGCTCTCGGCGAGGCTCCCACTATAGCTATGCTCCTTGGCTCAAAGAACACTTTGGCGTCAGCTGTATACATTATTACACCATCAACTGCTACTCCGCATATTGAGTTTAATAAAGCTTAAGATTTGAATGCTGAGGGAGCAGAGGCCCTACGAGTTTAAATAAGAGTTGCAGCGCTAATCGCGGGATTCTTTAAGATAACCTATGAGGGACCTATGGCCTCTTAGGCCCTTGTTAGTAATGCATATTAGTCCTGTGGAGTTGATATACTAGGGGCTTATTAATGGCCTCACAGAGCGTAACGCTAACCGTGGAAGAAGCCTACAGGAGTGACAGGCCAGGAAGAAAGATCGTGAGGATAAGCGACTCGGCCATGGAGAGGCTCGGCATAGAGACAGGGGACTTCGTGCTGATAAGGAGCTCTAAGGCAGAGGAGGTTGGCGTGGCATGGCCGCTCAGGGACGACAGTAACCCTGACATAATAAGGATAGACGGACACATGAGGCAGGTCCTTGGGGTTAGCGTGGGGGACAAGGTAGAGGTCATGAGGGCTGACAACGTTAAGCCGGCGCACAGGGTCGAGCTTGCCCCAGTGGGCCAGGCCACGGTTCAGACGTTCTTCGGAGCCGTTCCAATAAACATGGTTGTGTCGCCCGAGGATCTGAGGGATGAGCTCATACGCAAGCCTCTCATCAGGGGTGACCTGGTGCCGCTCTCTGACGAGATACAGTTGGCTGTAGTAAACACTAACCCCTCCGATCCAGTTTACATAACCGACGATACGGAGATAATCATAAGGAACGAGCCGGTCAAGCCTTCAGAGTACCCATTGTTGAGCAGAGGCACCAGGGTTACGTGGGAGGACATAGGCGACCTTGAGGAAGCAAAGCAGCGCATCAGGGAGATAGTGGAGCTCCCCATGAAGCATCCTGAGATATTCCAGAGGCTCGGAATAGAGCCTCCCAAGGGAATACTCCTTTACGGTCCGCCTGGCACCGGCAAGACGTTACTTGCTAAGGCGCTAGCTAATGAAATAGGCGCTTACTTCATAGCAATAAATGGACCTGAGATCATGAGCAAGTTCTACGGCGAGAGTGAGGAGAGGCTGAGGGAGGTATTCAAGGAGGCGCAGGAGAACGCGCCGTCAATAATTTTCATCGACGAAATAGATTCCATAGCGCCCAAGAGAGAGGAGGTGACGGGCGAGGTTGAGAAGAGGGTGGTGGCCCAGCTCCTGACGCTGATGGACGGCATACAGGAGAGAGGAAAGGTGATAGTGATAGGGGCTACTAACAGGCCCGAGGACCTGGACCCCGCGCTCAGGAGGCCCGGGAGGTTTGACAGGGAGATAGAGATCAGGCCGCCAGATAAACAGGGGAGGCTTGAGATACTTCAAGTTCATACGAGGAACATGCCACTTGACAGTGATGTAAATCTTGCTGAGATAGCCGACCTCACAAAAGGCTACACCGGCGCTGACCTAGCTGCATTGGCCAAAGAAGCCGCCATGGCCGCAGTGAGGGAGTTCATGAGCTCAGGCAAGGTAGACCTGTCAAAGCCTGGGGAGATAAAGAAGGAGATCCTTGAGACGCTCAAGGTGGGCAGGAGGCACTTCCTTGAGGCTATGAAGGTTGTCAGGCCAACGCTCATACGCGAGGTCTTCGTGGAGGTGCCAGAGGTTCACTGGGACGACATAGGTGGCCTTGACAACGTGAAGCAGGAGCTGAGGGAGGTCGTCGAGTGGCCTCTTAAGCACCCAGACGTGTTCCAGAAGATGGGCATTGAGCCCCCCAAGGGGGTCCTGCTCTTCGGCCCGCCGGGCACCGGAAAGACAATGCTTGCCAAGGCCGTCGCCACCGAGAGCGGGGCCAACTTCATAGCCATAAGGGGGCCCGAGGTGCTGAGCAAGTGGGTCGGCGAGAGCGAGAAGGCCATAAGGGAGACCTTCAGGAGGGCGAGGGAGGTAGCGCCTGTAGTGGTTTTCTTTGACGAGATAGATTCCATAGCGCCCGCGAGGGGCTACAGCTTCGACAGCGGGGTCACGGACAGGATAGTGAACCAGCTCTTAACAGAGATGGACGGCATAGTTCCGCTCTCTAACGTAGTCATACTGGCAGCCACCAACAGGCCCGACATACTGGACCCCGCGCTCCTCAGGCCAGGGAGGTTTGACCGCGTGATCTACGTGCCGCCACCCGACAGGGAGTCCCGCAAGCAGATATTCAAGGTGCACCTCAGAAAGGTGCCGCTTGCCAACGACGTAGACATAGACAGGCTCGCTGACCTGACAGAGGGCTACACTGGAGCAGACATAGCGGCCGTTGTAAGGGAGGCCGTCTTTGCAAAGCTGAGAGAGAAGCTGGAGCCAGGCCCTGTTGAGTGGAAGCACTTCGAGCAGGCGCTCAAGAGGGTCAAGCCGAGCCTTAGCCGTGAGGACGTTATGAGATATGAGCAGATGGGCGACAGGCTCAAGAAGATGATAATGTCCGTCTGAGGCGATTTACTTGGATCATGTGGAGGTGGAGGTCAAGCTAAGGGTGCCCTGCAGCCAGCTTGAACAAATTGCCAAAAGGGCTATAGAGGCGGGCGGCAAGGTGGAGGGACCCTTAGAGGAGGTTGACGTCTACTATCAGCATCCCTGTAGGGACCTTAGAGCCTCCGACGAGGCTTTGAGGGTCAGGTACGTTAACGGAAGCCCTCGCTCCATAACCTATAAGGGACCTAGGGAGACAGGCCAGTTCAAGGCAAGGAGGGAGGTTATAGTAGACGTGGGCTCCGACCCCGATATACTTCTGAGGCAGCTAGGCTTTGAACCAGCCATAAGGGTGTCTAAGGTTAGAACTTACATAAGGCTAGGTAACGTGGAGCTCACGCTCGACAATGTAGAAGGGCTCGGATGCTTTGTTGAGGTGGAGTCGCTAAGAGGTAAAGAGGAGGACGTGAGTACGGCTGTCAAGGTACTTGATATACGCGGCGAGGTTGTAAATCGTACGTACGCAGAGCTTGTGGCAGAGCTTTCCTCAGGGTCGGTTAGAAGTACTTAGCCAGCTCAGGCCTTTCCTTTACTATCTCGTTGGCTATTTCCTTGGCGACCTCATCAAGGAGCGAGCGTCCCTTGGGGCTTAAGACCCTTCCGTGCCCCGTGCTTTTGACAAGGCCTGCCTGCTCCAGCTGCTGCAGTATCCTCCTTACGTTACTTCCCCCTCCTTCAGCAAAGTGCGCGGGCCTAACGCCGTTGCGCTTCCTGCCGCCATATATGACCCTGAAGGCGCCCACCCCTATTGGCTCCTCGGAGAGGTAGAGCTTTCTTAGTATTGAGGCGGCCCTCGTGTACCACCAGTTTGGGTCGTCAGGGGGCCTCTCCCTTGAGACGCCGGTCTTAGCGTAAAGCGTCCACTCTGGCGGCTTCACCTGCTCAATGTTCTTCAGTCTGGCCGCAAGCCTCTCGATGAACTTGTCAGCCGGCACGTCAGCCACGGTTACCATATCTACTCCCACCAAGCCCTTATTCGCCTAGGGGATTAAAGCGTTTTGGGCGAGCAAGGGTTGATAAAGGGCGCATATTATGAGTTCATAGCGTTTCCATGCACGGCTAACGCAAGGTACTCGATGCCGTTAGGCGTTCTGTGGAACGATGAAAGGACGTTCTCCGTGTACCGCGGCGCCGGCCTCCTCAGGTTCCTTGCGGACGGGGGGACCTTAATGCTGCTCTCGCCGTCCGACCCCTTGCTCTTTGTAAAAAGCGTCAGCCACTCCTTGGAGCACGAGGTTGAGTGGGGACCTGACGGCTGTCCTAGGCTTTCAGGCTTAGGCGGCATCTACAGGTGCGAGTACCGGAGGCTGAAGGAGCGCCCTGAAGAGGTGACCTTCAGCTGTAGTTTAACGGAGGTTGAGAGCCCTCACGTGCCCTATACTAGAGCCTATGGATGTCTTGTTGAGTTATTAGTTCTGCTAACTAAAGCTAGGGCTGGAGTTGTCGAGAGCTGGTACGTTGACTATGCCAGGGGGCTCAGGTGGTGCGTTGAGAGGTCGACCAGAGGGTTACGGGACTACGTGGACGCCGCTGACGCAATACTGCGCGAGCTTGAGGGAATTGCTGGCAAGGGCAGAGGCGGGGGTGAGGGCCTACAGGGAGGTAGTTGAGAGGATGCTAGGATATCCTGAGGTTAACGAGCTTAACACCGCAATGCACTTTGACGGCTTTATTTCATGCGACGAGCTGTGCGCCAAGCTCCTGGAGATAATGGAAAGGGTCTCCGGAAAGGAGGTCTGCGTGGTTGGACCCCTGGCCTCGCCAGATGAGATCAGGGGCTGCAACGCAATAATGGCGCCTGAGGGCGGCGTTATTTCCCTGCTCGAGGCAGGCCTCAGGCCCCTTGCAGTCACCACAGACGGAGATTCATCCCTTCAGGTATTTTATCAGGCAGCGGAGGTCTCAGACTACGTGCTGTTGCACATACACGGAGACAACCTGAACAGGGTCTCGTCGCTGGCTAAGGAGATACCCAGGAGCAAGCTGCTCATAACGTCGCAGGTCTACACGCCTTACTGCGTGTACCCTTCAGGCGCGTTCACAGACGGCGATAGGGCCATAGCTATATCCATGGAAATGGGGGCCGATGAAGTCAAGGTATTTGGATTTAACTTCGATCTCGTCTCATGCGCTCACAAGGACTACTGCGCTGACACAAAGCTTCAGAAGCTCAGGGCTGGCAGGGAGGTGCTCCTTAATATAGCGTCAGGGCTTGGGTACAGCGTTGACATAAAAAATAATTTAATGGTTTTTAGCAGGGTAAACAAGGCTTAGCCTCTATCCCTGGGCCTTATAAACTTAAAGTCTAGGCTTATTGTAGGAGAAGAAAAGTGCGGACGCGGAAAGGGGAATATAGAGCGCAGATGGAAAAGACCTACCGGACTTAGAGCGTGGGGAGAGGTCATGTCGGTAAAGAGAACTATGGAAGGCTTTAAGATGCTCGTCAGCGTCGACGAGGCGCTCAGGAGCATCCTAGATAATATAAACGTGATGCCAGATGTAATAGAGGTAAACATACAGGACGCCCTAGGCATGCCAGTAGCTGAGGACGTGATTGCGCCATTGGACGTGCCGCCCTTTGATAGGAGCGCCGTCGACGGCTATGCTGTGAGGTCATCCGACACTCTCGGGGCCACCCTCCTGAACCCTGTGAGGCTTAGGATTGTAGGCGAAGTTCAGGCGGGCGATGACCCATCAAGGCTCCCACACGTTGGCGAGGGCGAGGCGGCAATAATATACACCGGGGCGCCGCTGCCCCCAGGAGCTGACGCTGTAGTAATGGCCGAGGACGCGTCCAGGGCCGGGGAGTACGTCGAAGTTAAAAGGCAGGTGACACCATATATGAACGTCTCAAGAAAAGGCGAAGACTTCACTAAGGGTAAGATAGTGATTAGAAGAGGCTATAAGGTTCAGCCATGGCATGTAGGCGCCCTGGCCTCGCTGGGCATAAGGAGAATCAAGGTATTCAGGAGATTAAGGGTCGCCGTTCTCTCCACTGGCACCGAGGTAGTAGAGCTGGACGATCCGCGCGCGGGTACCCCGGGAACAATAATAAACAGCACGAAGCCTATGCTAATTTCATTGCTTAGACAGGACGGCTTTGAGCCCATAGATATGGGTACGGTACCTGACGACGTTGACATGATAAAGTCAAAGATATCCGAGGGGCTGAGGGTCGCCGACGCCTTTATAACTACAGGGGGCACCAGCCTGGGAGCCTACGATCTAGTTCCTGACGTTATTGCTCGCATGGGCAAGGTGCTTTTTAACGGCGTCAGGATGAGGCCTGGGAAGCCCACGGGTGCTGGCATAATCGACGGCAAGCCCGTTTTCATGCTCTCAGGGTTCCCAGTGGCGTCTCTTACGGGCTACATAACGTTTGTAAGGCCAACCCTGAGGCACATTACAGGCACCCCCGAGGACCCAGTACCCATAGTAAAGGGCAAGATAACTAGGAGAGTGGCTAACGTGGCTGGCATAAGGACCTACCTGAGGGTGAGGGTATACCCCAATGAGATAGGGGAGCTCATGGTTGAGCCCCTGGCGATAACAGCGTCAGGTGTGCTCTCCACGCTGACGGACGCCAACGCAATACTAATACTTAATGAGAACGTGGAAGGCTACGATGCCAGCGATGAGGTTGAGGTCATGTTAATTTCCCCACTTGAAACTTACTAGCTGCTAAACTTATTTGTCTTTCAGGTAAACCTCTGAGAGGGCCCTCTGTATTGGTAACTAACATAGAGATTTCAGGCTTCACTGAAGAGGTGCTAGAGGCCCTGGTAAAGGCTGGCATCTATGGAAGCAAGACAGAGGCCATAAGGGATGCTATAAGGAGGCTCCTAGAAAGCTACGACCTTAAGGAGATATCTCTTAGGGCGTACAAGAACGGGGGCATCAGCTTTCAGCTGGCAGTAGAGATAAGCGGCCTTAGCATGGATGAACTTACGTGGTACTTTCTCTCAAGGGACACCACCCCACTGCTTGGATCCGACAACGCCTCTGAGATTGTATCAGGGGAGGAGCAGCTGAAGTCCAGGGACTCAATAACCTTCGACCTCTCGTCCCTTTATGCAGTGCTTGAGCTGAACGCGCTTGACCTCCTGTCGCAGCTGGGTAAGAAGCTCTCCATATCGTCCAAGACTATGGAAAGGGCTAAGGCTTTAGTCCTGAGGCTCTCCAAGGCTAAGGGCGTTGCGTACACGTTAAGTAGCTTCGACATAGTCAATATAAACAAGTCGCTCATGGAGTTCTCCAGGAGGAACGGCATATCGCTTCAGGAGGCCCACTCAATTTACATAGCTAAGAAGTTAAATGGCATTTTAGTTAGCGATGACGCTAAGACTAGGCAGGTTTCAAGATCCTATGGGGTCCCTGCGGTTCCTACGCTCTCCCTTTTGTCCTACGCCAGATCCCAGGGACTTGTAAACAATAATTACTTCAAAGAACTTGTGATGAAGATGGCCACAATACCCTTTATGGTCCCCAAGGACTTCATAGGCTAGTAGATAGTCATGAGGCTACCCCTTTAAGGCTTATTACTGCAATGTTACAGTAAAGAACTAAGGTACTTGAGTATTGAGCGCCAAAACCTCCCCAAAGGGCCTAGGCCTTGCACTAGTAATAGCCATAGATAGCAGCGCCAGCATGATGCTCAAAGACGTGAAGCCTAATAGGCTGGAGGCTGCAAAGAGGAGCGCTATTGTAATAATTAGGAGTGTCATAGGAAGCGGCATTCCAACGTTGGTTGGCGTGATCTCTTTCTATGGAAACTCCTTCCCAGTGATGGATCTTACGGACAGCGTGGAAGAGCTTGAGGAGGCGGTCAACTCAATAAAGGTCTCAGGCAAAGCTACAAATCTAAGCATGGCTGTGAAGGACGCGTTCTATATGTTCAAGGACTCGCCGCCTGGCTATTCAAGGAGGCTCATAGTAATAAGCGACGGCGACTTCAACGAGGGGCCTGGACCTGACGAGGTTCAGTTCCTTGCTAAGTCCAGCGGCATGAGGGTCGACTTTCTAGTGATAGGTAATTCCCAGCACGTTAAGTCTGACCAAATGGTTAAGCTTGCTAACGTAACAGGTGGCAAAGTGGTCTACGCCAGGTCCCTTGAGGAGGCGATAAAGAACGCCTACAAGATAGCTATAGGCGAGTGAGCGGCTCCTTAGCCTTTTAAATTGCCCAGGCCTCCTCAAGCCTGGTGCGAAGGCATGGGGGACAAGAGGAACAAGGTAGTCTTCATATTCATGGGGAAGGGTAAGGGCTACCTCAAGGTCAGGCTCTTTAAGAAGAGAAAGGAGGAGGACCCTGACCGGGTCGTCGTGCTTGGCAAGGTCGAAAGGCCTCTCCCGGGGTACCAGGTAATAAGGCTTGAGGAGCTGGAGGCAGCTGTCAGGGAGAAGCTCGAGAAGGCTTAGAATGCTTAAAAAGCAGGTCTCAGCCAAGGGAGCGAGGAGCTGATAGGTAGGTGCTGAAGGTTGCCAAAAGCGCTCTACGTCAAGAGGGAGGTCGAGGTCCCGCAGGGCGTGACGGTGAGGGTAGAGGGCCTTAAGGTTACTGTGAAGGGTCCTAAGGGCGAGGTTCAGAAGGACTTCTCTCATGCCAGGGGCATAGAGCTGAGGCTTGAAAACAACAAGGTTATAGTGGAGGCCAGACTCGCAGATACTAAAACTAAGGCGGTAGTAGGTACAGTGGCCGCGCACGTAAAGAACATGATAACCGGAGTTTCTAAGGGCTTCAGGTACAAACTTAAGATAATATCAACTCACTTCCCTATAACCGTCAAAGTTGAGAAGAGCAGGGTAGTTATAAGCAACTTCCTGGGGGAGAAAGCCCCGCGCTATGCCACAATAATGCCCGGCGTCACAGTGAAGGTGCAGGGACAGGACATAATAGTTGAAGGAAGCGACGTGGAGGCTGTAGGACAGACCGCAGCTAACATCGAGAGAGCAACACATATAACTGACTTTGACCGTAGGAAGTTCATGGACGGCATATTCATATACTCAAGGGAGGTGGCCAGCTGATGGCCTCGGAACAGCTAAAGCTCCCAGAGCAGCTCAAGGAGAGGAGGAGGGTGCAGGCTCTCATAAGGAGGAAGCTGAGGCTTCGCTTTATAAGGTACCTCTCGTGGCGCCTGAAGAGAATTGATGAGCCGTGGCGTAAACCAAAGGGAATAGACAACAAGCTGAGGCTTCAAATTAAGGGCTTTGGAAGGCTTGTTAAGGTGGGCTACGGCTCTAGCTCCGAGATCAGGGGAAGGCACCCTTCAGGACTTATACCGGCCGTGGTGTCCTCCATAAAGGACATTGAAGGCCTCAGCCCAAGCACTCACATAGTTTATATTTCTGCTAAGGTCGGGCTGAGGAAGAGGCTCCAGCTGCTTGAGGAGCTCAGGAAGAGGGGCTTCAGGGTAGCTAATGGTGGTGAGTGACCGTGGACTACAAGCTTCAGAGGAGGCTGGCGGCTGAGATACTGGGCGTCGGCGAGAGCCGTATATGGATAAGTCCAAACCCCGAGGACAGGGAGGATATAGAGGGGGCGGTCACAAAGGATGACGTCAGGTCGCTGATAAGCAGGGGGCTCATAAAGGTACTCCCTGCCAAAGGAAATGCCCACAGATGGCTTGAGAGGAAGGGGAAGAGGTCCGAGGGCCACAGAAGGGGCCCTGGAAGGAGGAAGGGAACGGCGTTCTCGCGCAGGGACCCAGAGACTATGTGGGTCAACAAGGTCCGCAAGATGAGGGCATACATAAGGTGGCTGAGGGACCATGGCATGCTGAGCAGGAAGGACTATAGGGCCCTCTATACGCTTATTAAGGGCAACAGGTTTGCAAGCCTCTCAGACTTAAGGAGGTACGCCGAGTCCACTGGTATGATCAAGGGAGGTGGGGCTAAGTGAAGGGAGGCCCTAATTACAGGGTTCCGCTTAGGAGAAGGAGAGAGGGCAAGACCGACTACTACAAGAGGTTCGCACTTCTCAGTTCAGGGAAGCCAAGGATGGTAGTCAGGATATCAAATAAGTACATATGGGTGCAGTTCATTCAGTTCGACCTTAAAGGGGACCGTGTCATAGCGGCAGCGCATTCAAAGGAGCTAACAAAGCTTTATGGCTGGAAGGGCGGCGGCAAGAGCGAGTGCGCCGCTTACCTGACAGGTTTCCTTGCTGCAGCAAGGGCCCTGGAAAAGGGCGTTAAGGAGGCCGTGCTTGACATAGGCCTTCACAGGCCAACGCCGGGAGGCAGGGTATTTGCCGCCCTTAAGGGGGCTCTAGACGCCGGCGTGCACGTGCCACACAGCGACGAAGTTCTACCCTCGGAGGAGAGAATAAGGTGTGAGCACGTGGCATCATATGCTGCTGAGCTGAGCAAGAACGACCCAGAGAGGTACAAGAGGCTCTTCTCGGCACAGCTAGCCAGGCTGCCACCTGAGGAGATACCGAAGAACTTTGATGAAGTCCTAGAAAATATAAAGAAGGCCTACAAGACTGTCCTGGAGGCTGCCGGAGGAGCTGAGCAGGCGGTGATGGAGAAGTGAGCAAGCAGACGGGTGCGCCAGGCCCGAGCGCTCCTCAGGCTGAGGAGTGGGCGCCGAAGACTAAGGTGGGCCAGCTGGTCAAAGAGGGCAAAATAGCGTCCATAGACGAGATATTTAGGAGAAACCTGCCTATATTGGAGCCGGAGATAGTTGATGTCCTGCTGCCAAACCTGCAGACAGAGGTGCTAGACATATCCCACGTCCAGAAGATGACCGACGCCGGAAGGGTCACGAGGTTCAGAGTGGTAGTTGTAGTAGGCAACAGGGATGGCTACGTTGGCATAGGAAAGGGGAAGGCCAGACAGCTCAGGGAGGCCCTAGACAAGGCTGTCAGGAATGCCAAGCTTAACATAACGCCGGTTAGGAGAGGCTGTGGCAGCTGGGAGTGCACGTGCGGAGAACCCCATAGCGTGCCCTTCACCGTAGAGGGCAAGAGCGGGAGCGTGAAGGTCATACTCAAGCCAGCGCCCAAGGGCACGGGCCTCGTGGCCGGCAACATAGCCAAGGTAGTGCTCTCAATGGCAGGCATCAGGGACGTGTGGTCTCAGGCGTTTGGCGAGACCAGGACAACGTATAACTTCGCAAGGGCTGTATACATGGCGCTCCGTAACACCTACAAGGTGGTCACCTATCAGGACTGGACGAGGTGAGCGGACGTGGCCTACCTTATAATAAGGATACGGGGCGAGCCTGACCAGAGGCCTGAGGTCAGGGCGACACTTAACGAGCTGAGGCTGCGGAGGATATTCACGGCTGTGGTTTACCCTGACAACATGCAGGGCATAAAGGAGATGCTGAGGAAGGCCCAGCCAGCTATTACTTGGGGTGAGGTCTCGCCAGATGTTCTGGCCAGCCTGATAGCAAGGAGGGGCAGGCTGGTGGGGGATAAGCCGATAACCGATGAATGGGTCAAGGAGAGGCTCAAGCTCAGCGGCTTAAGGGAGCTTGCAGAGAAGGTCGCAAACAATGAAATTAAGTACTATAAACTGGATGAGGTGGGAGTTAAGCCCTTCTTCAGGCTCCACCCGCCCAGCGGCGGCTTCAAGAGGTCAGTTAAGAAGCTGTACCCTGCTGGAGAGCTGGGCTATCGCGGCAAGGAGATAAATGACTTAGTTCTCAGGATGTTCTGAGCTCCTAGCTTTTTAATCCCCTTTCCTTAGTGTGGTAGAGGGCTGAGCGAACATGACCTGGACAATACCAAGAGCCCGTAAGAAGGTGAGGAAGCTAAGGGGAAGGACTCGCTCAATGGGCTGGGGCCGCATAGGGCAGCACAGGAAGACTGGCAAGAAGGGAGGCAGAGGAGCCGCAGGCATGGGCAAACATAAGAAGAGCTGGATGCTAAAGTACGCCCCAGACTGGTTTGGCACAAGGGGCTTCAGGAACCCTACGAGCAGAGGCGAGCTTAACACTATAGACTTGGAGAGCCTTGACAGGCTGGTAGCTGACCTGACCGCCAAGGGCCAGGCCAAGACGGAGGACGGGCTCATAGTTGTTGACCTTAGGGCCCTTGGCTATGAGAAGCTGCTCGGAAGGGGAAGGCTGACAAGCAAGGTCAAGGTAATAGTGCCTATGGCAAGCGATAAGGCCGTCCAGAAGGTTAAGGAGGCGGGCGGTCTAGTAGTTACAGAGGAGGCGGGCGAGGGCTCAGAAGAGCAAGGCGGCGAGGAGAATGAGGGCCAGTGAGCGGCCCCTGCAAGCCCCTCTCGCCTCTTCCCAGGGAGCTTTCTGAGCTTATTGATATTGACAGGTTTGTGGTGGTTTATGGCCCCTTTGGCACTGGAAAGACCAGGTTGGCCTTCGAGGTAGCCAGGCACCTAATGTCAAATGGTCATAACGTGAGGCTCCTGGCTACGGAGCCAGGCACGCTGTCCTACGCAAGGAACGTAGTGACGTGCGTGCCATACATGACGATATTAACAGCTGACCAGCTGGTAAACGAGGTTGTCAGAGCCGCATCAGAGGGCGTGAAGATAATAGTAGACTCCATAAACTGGCCCTTCAGATCGCTGCAAGGGGACTACCCTCTCAGGCTGCTCTCCTTCGTCTCGGCAGTACTAAGGCAGGTGGGGGGCTTCGCCGTAGGTCAGATAGCTGACGTGGAGGGCGGCGAGTTCGAGATGTCCCTCGGGAGGTGGGTCCTGCCGTGGGCTGACGCTATAGCTTACACTGAGAGGATAACGTGTAAGAGGGGGCCCTGCGTGGCTCTAACCTTTATCAAGCCGTTCATTAACACGCTCATATTTGAGCTGAAGAAGGAGGGTGTTGAATGGGTGGCCTGATAATTTCGCTGCTACTGCTGTTAGAGTACATAGCGCCAGCGATGGTTGCTAACGGAGCCCCAGTCGTGCTTCATGGACCGCCGCCCATAGACTTTGGAAAGAGGCTACCTGACGGCAGAAGAGTTTTTGGCGATGGAAAGAGTTGGGGAGGCCTCCTGGCTGGCATAACTTCCGGTACCTTCGTAGGGATCATAGAGTGGCCGCTCCTGGGTCCTCAACATATAGCCTATGCCGCGTTGGCCTCAGCAGGCGCCATGTGCGGCGACCTCTTTGGCTCATTTATTAAGAGGAGGGCAGGCCTTGAAAGGGGGGCCGAAGCCCCGGTCCTCGACCAGCTAGGCTTTTATGTCTTCGCATTGTTGTTCCTCTACATGGGTGGCATCACGTTTTCTATATACGCTGAGCTTATATGGGCCGTCATAATATACGTGCTCCACCGCGCGACAAACTGGGCCGCCTATAAGTTAAAGCTTAAGTCGGTTCCCTGGTAGCAGCATTAGCTCATGCGGTTGGCAAAATGTCAGGCAACATTACTTTTGGAATTTTAGATATCATGGGCCTCATGTTTCAAAAATAGAAATATAAGGGTGACCCGCACCGCATTCATGGGGATTCTAGTGTCGTCTGGTGGGACAAAGACTACCCTGAGCGTGATAAAGGCAGATATCGGGAGCATAGCTGGGCATCATAAAGCTCACCCAGACACGCTTCTTGCCGCCTCAAGGGTCCTGGCCGAGGGCAAGAAGAAGGGTATAATAGTGGACTTCTACGTGACCGCGATAGGTGACGATATTCAGCTCATAATGACTCACTTCAGGGGCATTAACGATCCCCAGGTTCACGAGCTTGCGTGGGACGCGTTTAAGGAGGCAACGTCCGTGGCTAAGGACCTGGGCCTATATGCTGCCGGCCAGGACCTGCTAAGCGACACCTTCAGCGGTAACGTCAGGGGGCTGGGGCCGGGGGTCGCGGAGCTGGAGTTTAGTGAGAGGCCTTCAGAGCCCGTAGCCATTTTTATGGCTGACAAGACGGAGCCAAGCGCCTTTAACCTGCCTCTCTACAAGATCTTTGCTGACCCGTTTAACACTGCAGGGCTTGTAATAGACCCTAAGATGCACAGCGGCTTTGTGTTCACAGTGCTAGACCTTTACGAGGGCAAAGCAGTTGACCTATCGACGCCTGAGGAGCTCTACGACCTGTTGGCGCTCATAGGCACCACGTCGAGGTACGTCATAAAGTACGTCCATAGGAAGGACGGCGAGCCGGCGGCCGTGGTCAGCTCGGAGAGGCTCAACCTAATAGCGGGCAAATATATAGGCAAGGACGACCCAGTTATGATAGTTAGGCTTCAGTCAGGCTTCCCCGCGCTCGGGGAGGCGCTTGAGGCCTTCTCGTTCCCTCACCTGGTGGCCGGCTGGATGCGCGGCAGCCACTTCGGTCCACTTATGCCAGTTGGCCTTAAGGATGCCAAGATGACAAGGTTTGACGGGCCCCCGAGGGTACTTGGCCTTGGCTTCAATGTAAAGGCTGGCAGGCTTGTGGGCCCCACAGACCTCTTTGATGATGTGGCCTTTGACGAGGTCAGGAGGCAGGCCGCAGAGATTGCAGATTACATGAGAAGGCACGGCCCCTTCATGCCGCACAGGCTAGGTCCTGAGGAGATGGAATATACAACGCTGCCCGACGTACTAAAGCGCCTTGAGGGCATGTTCAGGCCGTTTGACCTAGGGTATAAGCCCATCGTAAAGCACGAGGACCTGCTGGAGTGATGGCTTGTTACGTTAACATGTCTTGGAAGAGCTACATGTCCTTTTTAGGAACGGGGCTTGCTCTTAACTTGTGACCAGGCATGCCTAGGCTAGTCTTTGCCGTGAATTTTAAGGCATACGAGACCGCATTTAATGAGAAGTCCCTGGAGATAGCTAGGGAGGCGTCAAAGGCTTCCTCAAGATACAGCAACGTCCGGGTGATTCTTATAGTGCCTGCTGCGGTTGTATCAAAGGTGCTCCAAATCTACGACGACATCTACATTGAGCATGCAGATCCGGTGGACTACGGGGCTTACACGGGTTACTTGCCAGCCAAGGCAGCTAAGCTGCTTGGAGTTAGGGGCATTCTAGTGAATCACAGCGAGCACAAGATGATCTACAGGGATGTAGCTAAGGTTGTCGAAACAGCGTCCAGGGATGGTATTGAAACTATGGCCTGCGCCGACACACCTGGCGAGGCCGCCGGGCTGGCTTACTTGAGGCCAACCTACATAGCAATTGAGCCGCCAGAGCTCATAGGCACTGGGGTCTCAGTTTCCAAGGCCAGGCCCGAAGTTATTACTGAGGGCGTTAAGGCCGTAAAGGCGGTGGCCGATATACCTGTGCTGGCCGGCGCTGGGATCACGTATAGGGAGGACGTCATACGTGCTGTGCAACTCGGCGCCAGCGGCATACTGCTGGCAAGCGCTGTAATGAAGGCCGCGGATCCAGGCAAAGCGCTCAGCGAGTTCGTAGACGCGCTCAGCTCTGCTGCATGACTGTTTGAGGTCCTTCGACTTCCTTAGCTTTGGACTCTATTAGCTTCTCGACCTCGTCGAGGCTCTTCCTGCACTCGTCGAGCATTGCCAGCAACTTGTTGACATTAAGTTTGACCAGCTTTCTCGGCCTCCCCCTTCCCTCTATCTTGAGCTTGCTGGTGGTCACTATTCCCAGGCCCGTCAGGTCGTTGATTACCCTTAGGACGAGCGGGTAACTGACGTTCAGCTCTTTCGTAATATCCCTGACGCTTATCTCCTTGCGATCAAGTAGAACCTCTATTATTTGTGCGGAGACCTCGGGGTCCGGCACGGAGGCGCACTGAATTAAGGCTTTCAGATACTTTAAGGTTTTACCTTCCACTTCTAGTCCCGTGTCGCACTTTTCAAAGGAAACTTATTAATTTTTCTCTTTTAAATATTAAGACTTAGAACCCAGGTTCAAGCTCCTCTGTACTTCTTGACGACCAGGTCACCTATGAAGTCATAGAGCACCTCCCTGGCCCCAGCGCCTATGTCAAGCATCCTGGCATCCCTCGCGAGCCACTCGAGCCTTGATCCTCTTGAGAAGCCAGTTCCGCCCATTATCTGTATTGCGGTCCACGTAGCCTTTTGCGCAACCTCGGCTCCGAGCAGTTTTGCCATAGCGGCGTCGTATGGATCTAGGCCTTCCTTCTCAGCCTTGTCTATGGCGTCCCTTATAAGGGCGTCGAGGGCCCTTGACCTAATCTCTAGGTCAGCTAACATCCACCTCACGCCCTGGAACTCCCCCAGCTCCTTGCCGAATATGACCTTTCTCAACGCCTTGGGGCCTGCCTCCTCGAGGGCCCCTTCCTTTATGCCAAGACCTATCATGCCATATCCCAGCCTTTCGTAGTTGACAGTCTCTAGCGCCTCCCTAATGCCTTTGCCTGGGGTTCCAATTCTGATGCCGTGAGAGCCGTTGAACTTGACTCTCGAGACTCCGGCGCCCCTGAACGTGAAGAGGTCCTGAACTTCAACTTCAACTGAGGAGTCCCTTGTGACCATATACAGAGTTGGTCCCTTAGGGCCATTGGCAAGTACTAAGAACCTGTCCGCGTAGGCCGCGTTGCTAGCGAAGACCTTCTCACCGGTAATTATAGCCTCGTCGCCCTTCTCCTCAGCAACGGTTTTTAGGTTAGCCTTTATGTCAGTGCCTCCCCCCGGCTCAGTTATGCAGATTGAGTATATGTGGCCCTCCTCCTTAAACCTGAGGGCGACCGTTGATGACGACATTATTACGTGTGCCACTGCTGGGCTCCACTTAGAGGCCTCCCTCACGACCTCGTATACGGACCTCATGCCAAGGGATACCGCATTGAAGGCTCCAGCTGAAGAAAGCTTATCTATGATGTCCTTATCAACTAAGTTCCTATCGTCTATATCCTTTGCCTTGGTAGGCAGCAGCTCATTAAGGACTTTCAGCACTTCCTCCTTTGACGCCATGTCAAACACCCATGCGACCAGGCTTCAAACTAATATTTAAAGTCCAACCAAGGAAGCTATCTGGAGGGCGAAGCATTATGCCCATGAGGCCTGGTCGCTGCTATTCCCATATAACTAGCCAGCCTTATACTAGGAAAGAGTATATACATGGGGCTCCACAGCCAAAGATCTCGAAGTTCACTGCTGGAAGCCCGGCCGTTCAGGGCAACTACGAGGTGAGGGTTCAGCTTATCTCGCTTGAAAGGGGCCAGATAAGGTCCAACGCGCTGGAGTCCGCGAGGTTGATGGCCTCTAAGTACCTTTCAACGACCGTAGGGGATTCAAACTATTTCCTCGTGGTGAGGACATACCCACACCAGGTTATAAGGGAGAATAAGATGATGGCTTTTGCAGGCGCCGACAGACTCCAGGACGGCATGAGGCTCTCGTTTGGAACTCCCGTCGGCGTGGCCGCTGTCGTGGACATAGGCGATGCGATAATCGACGTGTTCGGCAGGGCATCAGACCTAGACAAGATAAAGGAAGCTCTCAGGAGGGCTGCCTCTAAGATACCTCACAGGACCCGTATCGTGATAAGGGAGATGAGAGGCCAGGGGCCTACCCAGAAGGCGAGCCAGGGGCCCTCCAAGGCAGCTTAGGCTCTAACAGCCAAGTTCTCTTGATTGGCGTCTCTAATCTCTTTTAACAGTTTAACAGCATAATCACAGCAACGCCGTCATTAGCACGCCAGTCGGGGCTACCAAAGCCGCTAAGCCGCCACTGAGGGATGCTGCTGGGTGCCAACAAGGACAAGCTCCGAGCGGCCAGAGTCGCCTAGTGCTGCATTCTCTATGACAGCCTGAATAATCTCCTCTACGAGCTCCCCATATGACTTGAGCGGATCAACCCTTATCTCTTTATCGCCTACCACCACAGTTGGGTCTTCGGTCGTCTGGATAGGCGCAGTTAAATGGCTGTTTATCTCTACGAAGACCATAAGCGAGTACTCCCTCCTCAGCACCTCAGCGGCATCAAAGGCGGCCTTCACTACCATCTCATCATCCCACGGCGTCTCATTAACTATCAGGTTGAGCATTCCAGACACCCGGGTAAGCGGAAATCCTATGCTCCAACCGGAATACTTGTCATAGGGCATATTTATTATATTAGGGCTCGTAATCCGGTGCTTCTGGATGAAGGAAACTAAAATGTAAAATACGACTACCAAGCTAAACTGATGCTTTAACAGTATGGTATACTTTTAATCAAAACAGCGAAGCCTCATTTGAGGCCTAAACGTTATCTCAATATTTGTTTTGTTGCCATTTATCTGCGCATTGGGAGCCACCTAGAGGTGGGATGCTGACAGGCATAATAACTCGCGGCGGCAGCTCACTTGTGAGTGGGAAGATTGATAGACAGGGACACCTTTGTCAAGATTTTTGAGTTAACGAACTCTCAAAACGTGTGGAGGCTAAAGGAGACCATAAACCTCATAGCAAGCGAGAACGTTATGAGTCCCGCGGCTATGGCCGTTTACATTAATGACTTTATGCACAGGTATGCGGAGGGCAAGCCCTTCAAGAGGCACTACCAGGGCACCAAGTACATAGATGAGCTTGAAGTTCTTGCGGACAAGCTCATGGGTGAGCTGCTCGACACCGACATGGTCGACTTAAGGCCCATAAGCGGCACCATAGCTAACGCTGCGGTCTTCAGGGTGCTAGCCGCCCCAGGCGAACAGGCAGTCATAGCTCCCGTCCAGGCTGGCGCCCATGTGAGTCACACAAAGTTTGGCACGCTGGGGGCCCTTGGCATCAAGCAGATAGAGCTGCCCTATGACGAGGAAAGAATGAACGTAGATGTAGACAAGGCCGTTAAAGTAATAGAGCAGGTGAAGCCTAAGTTCGCCGTCCTAGGAGGCAGCGTCTACCTTTTCCCACACCCAGTTAAGGAAATAGCGGACGCTGTCCATTCGGTTGGCGGCAAACTTGTCTACGACGCAGCGCACGTGCTCGGACTTATAACAGGTAAGGTGTGGGAGAACCCGCTTAAGCACGGCGCTGACGCCATCACGGCGTCGACGCACAAGACGTTCCCAGGGCCCCAGGGGGGCGTCATATTCTTCTCGGACGAGGCCACGTACAAGGAGGTTGGGAAGACTATATTCCCATGGTTTGTGAGCAGCCATCACCTGCACAGGATACCTGCCACTGCAGTTGTAGCCCTGGAAATGAAGGACTACGGTCATGACTACGCCGAGCAGATAACTAAGAACGCAAAGAAACTGGCCGAGGCCCTTGCTGAGAGGGGGTTCACAGTCCTTGGAGAATCTATGGGCTATACTATGAGCCACCAGGTTCTAGTTGACGTCTCGAAGCAGGGAGGCGGAGCCAAGGTCGCCGCTGAGCTGGAGCAGGCCAACATAATACTTAACAAGAACCTTCTACCTCACGACCCACCTGAGGCTGTAAAGAACCCAAGCGGACTGAGGATAGGAGTTCAGGAAATGACAAGGTTTGGCATGAAGGAGTCCGAGATGGAAGTGATAGCGGACTTCATGGAGAGGGTAGTGATCAAAGGCGAGGACCCAGCTAAGGTGAGGGAAGAGGTTAAGCGGTTCAGGTCACAGTTCACCAAGATCCACTACGCCTACGCGCTTGAGGACCTGCAGGGCATAACTTTCATGGACGCGATAAAGCTCCTAGAGTGAGCCTCCCGCCCTAAGCTCACGCGGATAATAGTATACATTTTTGTATTAAGATAATACCCTTAAGTTAAAGTCTTAGACCAGCGCTGATCAAACTCAGGCTCTTTTTAGGCAGCTCTGCAGGTGCTTATGGTAAGAACAGGATCGCCTAGCATAATAATTTAAAGTTCAGATCTGTAGCTGTAAAAAGGCCCCAAGAAGGAAGGGGAATTGCATGCCGCCTCTACTTAAGGTGGAGAACCTGAAGATATACTTCCACATGCCAAGGGGCTACGTGAGGGCAGTAGATGACGTGAACCTTGAGCTGAACGAAGGCGAAATAATAGGCGTGGCAGGGGAGAGCGGCAGCGGCAAGAGCACCCTGGCCCTAGGAATAATGAGGCTCATAGTGCCCCCAGGGTTTATAGAGGGAGGCAACATATACTTTGAGGGTAACGAGATCCTGCACCTGCCCGAGAAGGTCTTTAACTCGGAGTACAGGTGGAAGAGGATAGCCATGGTCTTCCAGGGCTCAATGAACGGCTTCACGCCCGTCTATAGGATAAGGGACCAGATCAAGGAGGTTCTGGAGGTTCATGGATATACGGGGGACCCGGACCAGCGGGTCAATGAGCTCATGAAAATGGTGAACCTGGACCCCTCAATAGCAGATAGGTACCCACACGAGCTCAGCGGAGGGCAGAGGCAGAGGGCCTTCATAGCTATGGCCCTAGCGCTCAATCCAAAGGTGCTGCTGGCTGACGAGCCTACCACCGCTCTCGACGTTATCACTCAGACCCATATAATAAACCTGCTCAAGCAGCTGAAGAAGGAGCTCAACCTTTCAATACTGTTCATAACGCACGACCTGGCGCTTATGTCAATGCTGGCGGACAGAATTTATGTGATGTACGCTGGCCGGATAGTTGAGCACGCGAGCACTGGAAATATAGTCAAGAACGCGAAGCATCCATACACTAAGCTCCTTATGGAAGCAGTCCCTGACCTAAGTAAAGACTATGTTAAGGGCATACCAGGCTCAATGCCTGACCTGGCCAGGCTTCCGCCCGGCTGTAGGTTCAGCACCAGGTGCCCCTTCGTAATGGACAGGTGCAAGGTCGAGGAGCCGAAGCTGAGGAGGGTAGGTGAGAACGATGTCGCGTGCTGGCTTTATTGAGGGGTGAGGTGGATGGTGTCGAATGATATCTTAATAGAGACGCGTAACCTCAAGGTGTACTTCCAGAAGGGGGGCCTCCTCGGCAAGAAGTCATTCGTTAAGGCTGTAGATGACGTAACTATACAGATACGCAGGGGCGAGATACTCGGGCTCGTGGGGGAGAGCGGCAGCGGCAAGACAACCCTAGGCAGGACCACAATAGGGCTTCAGGCGCCCACGTCAGGGCAGGCTATATACTATGACAGTAAGGGGACGCCGCACGAGATAACTCCCAAGAAGATAAATAAGGAGATCAGGAGGAAGCTCCAGATGATTTATCAGGACCCCTTCTCATCAATAGATCCCTACATGAAGGTGTACGACGCTTTAAGGCAGCCCCTCTACTATGCTGGCGTTAAGGACTCGGCCGAGGCCACGGAGATAATTCACAAGGCTTTAGACGAGGTAGGGCTTCCATATGACCTCTTGTCGAACTTCGTGTTTCAGCTCAGCGGAGGGCAGAGGCAGAGGGTAGCCATAGCCAGGGCCCTCATGCTAAATCCTGAGTACCTGGTTGCTGATGAGCCTGTGACCATGTTAGACGCCTCGCTCAAGGGACTCATAGTTGACGACCTGAGAAAGATAAACGCCGAGAGAGGAATATCTATACTGTTCATAACTCATGAGCTCCCAATAGCAAAGGTAATCTCGCACAGGATAGCCATAATGTATCTAGGAAAGATAGTCGAGATAGGTCCGACCAAGAAGGTGATCGAGAACCCGCTTCATCCATACACTCAGGCCCTGCTTCAGGCCTATCCAAGGCTGGACCCAAGCCTAAGGGATAAGATGATAAAAGTTAATGTCAGAGAACTAGAGCTAGTTGTGCCTAAGAGCGGCTGCAGGTTCCACCCCAGGTGCCCCTTCGTAATGGACAGGTGTAGGGCTGAGGAGCCGTCGCTTAAGGAGGTGGAGCCTGGCCACTTTGTAGCATGCTATCTCTACTAGGTTGGGGGGCTTTTGTTGAGAGTCTACTTCAGGTTCCTCATCGTTGGGACGATAATGATGGGCTTAACTTACATTCTCACAATAATAGCCATAAGGTATACGAGCCTTCCGTTGGAGGTATTGGCGTTCGCTATAGCCTTGGCAGGCGCCATGATACTCTTCAGGGGCCTTGCAGAGTTCTTAAGGGACGTGATCAGCGGCGAGTACAAGAAAGAGAAGGCAGCGCCAAGGGGCGCAGCGACGAATCAGATGAGGGCCAGGGGACTGAGTGAAAAGGGCGCAGCCCCTTTCCTTTTCACTAGGCTCATAATTAGCACCTATGGTGCGGGGGGTGGGCTTCGAACCCACGCAGGCCTACGCCAACGGGTCTTGGGCCCGCCCCCTTTGGCCAGGCTCGGGCACCCCCGCACCATAAGAAGCTGTAAGTGTGAGTGGAAATAAGGCCTTACTCTGGCAGAGGCTCACTAAGCTAGCCCACAGTTTAGGCCTCTATCTTAACTACCATAGTTTGTTGCGCGTTGGGGCCCGTGGCTACTGGGCTTGGAGTGGTCGTCGAGGGCTGGGGCTGCACGGCTTTCTGAACCTCGCCCTCGCTGGCCAGCTGCACCACCTTATCTAGCTTGTCCAACAGGTCCTTGGCAGCCTTCTTTTCCTCGCCTAGGCTGTCCTGGAGTTTCCTGAGGTGATTCATGCTCTGCGTGTAGCTTCTCTCGCTTATCTCCCCGCTGAAGTAGGAGATCCCTATAGTTGCTATTGCCCTGGCAACTTTGAGGCTTTCGTCATCTATTTCACCTATTCTTGAGTTTACGACCTTCTTGACCTCGTCAGCCTTTAGTTTGAGCGCCTTTATCTCGTCTTCAAGCTTTCTCTTCATGGGTTCTATTACGACAGCTGGAAGGTCATTCCTGCTGCTTATGTTCTCAATGGCCTTTCTCCTCTTGTAGGCCCTGTCAAGATTCTCTATCACCTGCAGTATCTCAAACTTCCACTCAGGAGTCACTGTTATCTTGTCGTCACTAACCTTGACTCTCTCACCTTCTATAACATCAAGTGACAGGTCCTCGGACTTAACTATTATAGACGACACCTTGCCGTCTATGTCACTCTCCACAGCTATGAGCGTGCCGAGGCTCCTGCCGAAGTCATCAAACACTTCAGAACCTATGAACTTAGAGATCTCGTCAACCTTAATTGCGGGCATTCGCTGCACCAGTGGGTCCTAGCTGGGCCGTATATAAAACGCGGAAGCCCGCTTAACTTTGGCTGTCCCCCTTTAAGCCTATGTAGTCAAAGGCGCTGCTGGAGCAAATCCCGGTGATAAGAAGTGAGCGGGATAGAGAGCTGGCCCAAAAGGTGGAGTGAGGAGCCAAAGAGGGACACGATAGCTGAGAAGGTTAAGAACTTCATATCTCCACCCCCGCCCCTGAAGAGGCAGATAATGATAGCGAGCTATAGGGTAGCCACACAGATGAACAAGCTGGACTACACGCTCAGCAAGCTGCAGGCCTACGACAGGCAGCTCTTTGAGAAGGTGGTCAACAGCCTCACGGAGGGCGACAGGAGCAGGGCTGCCATGTATGCCAATGAGGTCGCAGAAGTAAGGAGAATGACTAAGGTAATAATGACCGTCAGGTACGCTCTCGAGAAGGTCAAGCTGAGGCTCGACACGACGCTGATAATGGGTGACGTTAACGCCGACCTGGCGCCTGCAATAGTGGCCCTGAAGCAGGTGGCCGGGTACCTCAGGGGTACCATGCCTGACGTGTTCACTGACCTGATGGACATAGACGAGGAGCTGCAGACCGCAGTAACGCAGTACACAAGCGGAGCTGTGCCAATGCTTGACAACGAGTTCGTGACTGAGGAGGCGCAGAAGATACTGAAGGAGGCAAGCATAGTCGCGGAGCAGAGGATGAAGCAGGAGTTCCCGGAGCTGCCCTCCGTGGAGGGAGCCCCAGCCTCTACGGGCCAGCAGGGAAGCGCGACGGTCGGGGCCTCAAAGTGAGGCCCCACCGGCCTCAGCTTCGTAAGGTTATTTTAATTATACCCTAAGTTTGTTAGTTATAGTCCAGTAGTTCAAATCCTTTGCAGAAGTAGCAGATATTAGGTCTTTGTAGCATTAAATAAAGGGCAGAGCAAGGATTGAGCAGTGAGGATAATATAATAGAGGCGCTCAGGAGGGCCCTGGACCTAACGCTCTACGAGGCAAAGCTTTACGTAGCCCTCCTTCAAGGGGCCAAGGACCCAAAGGAGGCGAGCGCGATAAGCGGGGTGCCGCTCCCCAGGATATATGACGTTATAAGGGTCCTTGAGTCTAAGGGCATGGTTTACCGTGACCCAAGCGGCTGGTACAAGGCCATAAGTCCTCAGTCATTGGCCGCAATGAGCATTATAAGGATAGAGGAGGAAATGAGGAGAAGGGTAAAGGACGTAGAGAGCGCGGTTAAGATGCTGGAGAGGTTTGACAAAAGACTTTCATCTCCCTCAGCAACTGTTGTCAGGGGCCTTCTTAACGTGATAAGTGCTGCCGTTGATTACTTCAGAACTTCCTCAGTGGTTTACGTTACTGCGGCCTACGTGCTGGCAAATGGAGACTACCTGGGCAAGCTCGTCAGCTCTCTCGCCGCGTACGTTTCTGACGTCAGGGTTCTCGCAAGCTTTACGCCTCAGCTTCCTCAGTCGCCTGGGGTCAAGCTGAAGAGTAACGTGGCCTCGCTGTATGTCGACTCAGTGGCCTCAAAGTCGTCACTGATGGTTATAGTTAAGGATCCAGCAAACGATGAACCTATGAGCCTTCTGGTCAACGACCCTGTGCAGGCCAACACGTCATTCAAGGCCCTCTCAACTCTCTGGCAAGTAGCCCAGTAAGCAGTGATTACTTAATGTATATCATTTAAATCAGCGAGTGGCTGTGCTGGTGGCGTAGCCTGTAAGCCTTAATACCCTAGCTTGTGAGAAACCTGAATACGGTATAATGGGAGAAAAGCAGTGCCTGCGCTGCTGCCAATCTACGAGCGAATGTGTCCTAACTGCGGCAGGGAGATAACAGCTGACAGGCTTGAGAAGGGGCTTCCCTGCACTGTTTGTCTCCCAAGGGAGCCTAAGAGCAGCGACATACTTGAGATAGGGCTTGAGTTAGCGAAGGAGGGCAAGTTAAAGGGTTATTCCTCGCTATACCTCATGGAAAAGAGCTTCCGCGAATTCTCTAAGTTCTTCGAGGAGAAATACGGTTTCAAGCTCTCCAGCGCGCAGAGGAGTTGGGCCAGGAGGCTCCTCTCAGAGGAAAGCTTCTCCATAGTGGCGCCAACGGGCGTCGGAAAGACTACCCTCCTGATGGCTTACGCCGCCTTCAAGGTAATGCAGGAGGGCTACAAAGTAATGTATCTTGTCCCCACGGAGAACTTGGTGGCGCAGACAGCCGGAAGGCTCGCATCAATGTTGGGGGATAAGGTGGCCTTTTACTATAGCAGCCTTCCGAAGGCCCAAAGGAGCCAAATGCTGGATAAGATAACGAGAGGGGACTATTCCGTTGTAGTTATAACTCCAGGTTTCATGGTAAAGAACTTTGACGTGCTTAAGAAGCAGTCACCGTTTAACCTAATGATAGTGGACGACGTTGACAGCCTGCTGCGGAACAGCAAGAATATAGACAGGGCCCTGATACTCATAGGGTTTGACGAGGATTCCATAGCTACGGCATTTAAGATAGTCCAGGAGAAGCTTGAGCTGGCAACCTTAGAGGCCTCTGGGAGGAGCGAGGAGAGAATTAGGCAGCTCCAGAGCGATATAAGTTCACTGTCGCTTAAGCTTAGTGAGAAGGTCCTCGAGGGCCCTAAAGGTCAGCTAGTAATAGCGTCTGCCACCGGAAGGCCTAAGGGGGTGAAGCACCTCATATTTAGGGAGCTGTTAGGCTTTGAAATAGGAGGCGGCACTGACTACCTCAGAAACGTTGTGGACACCTTTCTCATAACAACCTCGCCGGTGGACTCTGTAGTAAGCCTGGCTAAGAAACTTGGGAAGGGGGGCCTGATATTTATCTCTCAAGCTTATGGGAAAGCTTATGTTAAGGAGCTTTTGGACAAGCTCGCAGGGGCTGGAATCAAGGCCGTTCAGGCCATAAGTAACTCCAGGAGGGCTGTGGAGAAGCTCTCGTCAGGAGAGGTTGACGTGGCTATAGGCCTCGCGAGCAGGTACGGCGCGCTGGTCAGAGGTATTGACCTGCCCGAGGTTATCCGTTACGCGATATTCCTTGGAACGCCAGCAATAAAGGTGGAGCTTAAGACGGCCCTTCTCTCGCCCAGAAGGCTTCTCAGGGTCCTAATATTTCTTGAGGAAAAAGATAGCGGCTTCAAGGAGTACAGGGAAAAGCTGGAGAACCTGCTCAAGAGCTTTAATGTCGAGAGCAACATCCTGTCAGCCGCCATTAGGGGTGAAATAGAGGCCAAGGGGAGGCTCGAGGTGCTGAGAGAGCTCGTCCTAGAGGCCTCAGCCAAGGCCGTTCAGGCGATCAGCAACATGATTGTCCAGGACGGACAAGTTCTGAGGATAGGCACGATGGTACTCAGGAGGGAGGGCTCATCAATATGGCTTTACTCACCTGACGCGCCGTCGTACTTGCAGGCAAGCGGCAGGACCAGCAGGCTCTACCATGGAGCTATGACCAAGGGACTCTCTGTCATAGTTGATAACATGAAAGAGCTCGTAGATGCTATGGAGGACAGACTTAGGTGGATGAGCCAGGCGACCTTCGTAGACTTCAACAGCGTAAACCTTGAGGACGTGATGCGTGAGATAGAGGCCAGCAGGTCTGAGAAAGGAGAGAGAAAGCAGGTTAACATAGTGACTGAGCTCATAGTTGTGGAGTCGCCCACTAAGGCAAAGACCATTGCCAACTTCTGGGGCAGGCCAGCGAAGAGATCCGAGGGAAGGGTTAGCATATATGAAACCACGGTAGTTGACCAAGAGACGGGAACAGTGCACCTGATAACTATAACGGCGTCGAAGGGCCACATTTATGACCTCGTAATAGAGGGAGGTGACGAGGCTGGCAATAGCCTCTTCGGAGTCAGGTTTAACAACGCCATACAGCCGGTCTACACTACAATAAAGAGGTGCCTCAGCTGCGGCTACCAGTTTACTGAAAACGTTGATAGGTGTCCAAGGTGCGGTTCAACCGCAATAATAGACTCCAAGGGCATAGCTGATACCCTGAGAAAGCTCGCGACGCAGGTCGACAGGGTAATCATAATGACTGACCCTGACAGGGAGGGGGAGAAGATAGCATGGGACCTATACCTTACCATGAGGCCGTACAACCAAAACATTTACAGGAGCGCGTTCCATGAGGTGACGCCAAGGGCCTTCATGGAGGCCCTGAGGCTTCCGGGCTCCATAGACGTAAACCTAGTGAACGCTCAGATGGCGAGGAGGATAGACGACAGGTGGATAGGCTTTGTGACAAGCCAGTACCTCTGGCTTAAGATGAACAAGAACTGGCTGGGGGCTGGAAGAGTTCAGACACCGGTTCTGGGCTGGATAATAGACAGGTATAACGAGTACAAGGAGGTCATGGGCTACAAGGTCAGGGGCCTGCTTCCCTCCGGGACCCCAGTTATATTTTACACGAAGTCAAGCGAGGAGGCCGAGGAGGCGTCAAAGCTCAACGTAGCGATCGCCGTTACCGAGAAAGTCTGGACCGAGGACGTAAACCCAATGCCCCCATACACCACGGACGAGATGATATTTGACGCCTCGGCCAAGCTTGGCTACTCGGCGGAGCTTACAATGAAGTTGGCCCAGGACCTCTTCTACTCAGGCCTCATAACATATCACAGGACGGACTCGACAAGGATTTCAGAGGCGGGCATGGCGGTTGCGAAGCAGTACCTCGAGTCACATGGTCTTGCCCAGTACTACAAGCCGAGAAGCTGGGGCGCCGGGGGAGCCCACGAGGCCATAAGGCCCACGAGGCCTCTGAACGCTGAGGAGGTCGAGAGGGCAATCCTTGACGGCTCCCTGAGGGTTCCCACGGCGCTCTCAGGCGCTCATTATAAGCTGTACCAGCTAATATTTGAGAGATTCATGGCAAGCCAGATGGCCCCTGCAACGCTCGAGAAGGCGTCAGTGACGCTGAGGCTGGGGAACCTTACTCAGTCCATGGAGGTGGTGACAGCGGTGGTAAAGGAGGGCTTCACGGCTATAATGCGTCCAAAGCTTGAGACTTGGGTCCTCAGGGAGACTGACAAGGAGTATGAGGTCCCCTTAACTAACGTGGTCATGTTTAAGGGAAGCCTCATTCAGCCTTACAGGAGCGGCGACCTAGTTATGCTGATGAAGAAGAAGAACATAGGGAGGCCGAGCACGTACGCAAAGGTAATAGAGGCGAACCTAAGACATGGATACGCGGTTGAGACTAAGAAGCTGAAGTTCCTAATACCAACGCGCCTCGGGATAGAGGTCTACAGGCTGCTCAGCAGCTCGCCCTTCAGTGACATGTTGAACGAGGAGGCGTCAAGGAGGCTTGAGGAAAGCTTAGATGCCATAGAGTCTGGGTCTCAGGACGCTGGGAGCTTCATAATGAGCGTTAGGGAGGAGATCTTCAGGAAGCTCAGCGAGGCTAACCTAAGGCTCAGGTGATGTAGCTCCGCGTAGCATATTTAGCAGCTTATCATACTCGCCATCCTTCATGTGCCAGTACATTTCCTCTGGAGGGAACCTGCTGTTCTCTACGTCATCCTTATATGACTTGATAGCGGAGGCTATGATATCCTTGAGGTTCACGTATCTTTTGGTGAACGGCGGCGACGCGTCAGAGAGCCCTAGCACATCATGAATTACTAGCACTTGTCCGTCACAGAAGGGACCTGAGCCTATACATATTGTGGGCACCTTGACCCTTTTGGTGACCTCCGCGGCGACCTCGGAGGCTGTGTACTCTATTACAATTGAGAACGCGCCGGCCTCTGCTATGGCCTCCGCGTCCTCAATGATTTCCTTGGCCTCCTCCGCGGTCTTGCCCATGAGCCTGTAACCTCCCAGGAGCTTGTGCTTTTGGGGGGTCAGACCCACGTGACCCATGACTGGGATGCCAGCGCGGGTCAAAGCCTTAACTACGTCGGTATACTCCGAACCTCCTTCAAGCTTGACTGCGTCCGCGCCAACCCTGAGGAACTCACCGGCATTTCTTACGGCCTCGTTAACGTTAACCTCATAACTAAGGAACGGCATGTCGGCCACCAGGAGCGACTTAGGCTGAGCCCTCGACACCGCTGCTGTGTGCCTTAGCATGTCGTTCATGTCAACCTGCAAGGTTGAGGGGTTACCGAGAACGGTCATTGACAGGGAGTCCCCGACCAGTATTATGTCAACACCTACCTCGTCAACAATTTTTGCGGTAGGGTAGTCGTAAGCTGTTATCATCACTATAGGTTTCTTGCCCTTGAGGTTTACGATCTTACGCACGGTGACCTTCTCCCTTTCAGCCACCTCGAGGCCACCTCCACCGCCCTGTACACAGAGAGGTTTGCCACGGCGCGTACCTGTAAGCTTACTGAGGCGTTCCAGACAGCCAAGTTAATATACTTAAGTTCCGTCTCCCTGTTGGCGGCCAGGTCCTGAACTGTTGAGCTGCAGTTGTCAGCGGTTTCCCTTGCTGTCCTGTAGGTGGCCTCGACGGGGTCCTCAGGGAGCTTTATGCCAAGTTGGGACGCCACATTGCCCGTTTCCGCTGCGAGATACGCTGCGAGGTCCCTGGCGCTATCATCTTTAATTATCACCTCGTTCTTATCCCAGGACAGCGCTGTGACAGGGTTTATGGCACTGTTGACGGCCAGCTTAAGCCACCTTTCTGACTGAAAGTCCTCAGGATTTGTAACTATTGCATCAAGGCCGCCGGTTTTCAAAGCCTCGGAGAGGTCCCTCAATAGCGCCTCATCACAGCCCCTGCGGCATCCAAGTATTACCTTTCCACCTCCATTGTACCTGGACCTACACCTGGACACCCTTGTAGCTCCATAATAGACTATGGCGCCTGCGGCCCTGCTTCCAGCCCTCTCCTCAAGAAGTTCGAGTGGGCCGAGACCATTATGAGGCGAGACGTAAAGTTTAGCATTAAGTTTGACAGCATCTTCTATGGCGCCACCGGCGTCGTATGCCTTGGTGAACAGGATAACAACATCGTAGGGTCCCTTTGCTGAGTCCCAGCCGCATACCTTCAGACGCCCTTTCCAAAGGCCCTCAACTTCGACCTCCTCGCCACTGCAACTTTTCTTGCCTCTATCTATTATCTCAACGCTGACGCCTCCCTTGACAAGGGCCGCCGCGGCCACAGAGCCTGCGGCGCCGCATCCGCCAACTATGGCGACTCTGAGCAAAGCCCCTCTGGCTAGTTCTGCCGCTGAGCCCCTAAAGTGCTGTGCTCCCGGCATGCGGTCTGAAGGAGGTTTAAGGCCAAGGGCGCAGTTAAGCTAAAAAGCCAGTAAGTCCGCAGTGGTTTTGGGAAATGCCATGGAGAGCAGGAGCAGAATAAACATAACCTCAAGCAGCTCAGCCGAGGACTACGCCCTACAGGCCATACTGGAATTTAACAAGGGGTTTAAACAGGTCGAGCTTTATGCTGACAGCGACGATGCCTGTAAGCTAGTGGACGTCTACTTAATAATGAAGCAGAGAATGGGGGAGGCCCTCAGGGTCGTCTCCGCAGACGTCGGATCTTCAAGGCCAAGGGGGAGGAACGCTGGCTACCTGAGTATAATAATTGAAAGGCTGGCCTAATGAGCGGTAGCTTATGTCGCGGAGGAACATTTTTAAAGAGAGAGTGTTAGGTAGGCTTTTGGGTGTAAGGCAAGATGAGCGTTCAGTTTGCCACGCTAGGCGACTTAAAGAAGGGCAATTACATAGTAATTGATGGGGAGCCCTGCAGGATAGTTGAGATCACAAAAGCAAAGACTGGGAAGCACGGCAGCGCAAAGGCTCACGTGGTTGCAATAGGCCTGTTCAGCGGCACTAAGAAGACGATGGTTGCACCTACCGACACCCAGGTCCAGGTTCCAATAATTGAGAAGAGGAACGGGCAGGTACTCGCTGACCTAGGCGACTCGATCCAGCTGATGGACCTTGAGACATACGATACTATAGAGGTGGAGAAACCTAAGGATGACCCTGAGCTGCTAGAAAGGCTTAAGCCAGGGGCTCAGATAGAATATTGGCTAATAATGGGGAAACCTAAGATTATGAGAACAAGGCCCGAAGAGGGCTAACGCCCTTAATACAAAAGGCTTCTTCATAACGTCATTGTTGGGCAGTCATATCTAGTAGTTTTAGCAACAAAGTCAATAAATTTAATTAAGGACATGGATTAGGTTAACTAAAGATATTAAGGTTGCTGCTCAAGGTAGGATTCCAAGGTAAGACAAAACATTGCTATTAAATTAAAAAGAAATAAATAAAAAGAGTTACTGTGTCTCCCCCTTAAGCTCGTCCCCCACAAGCTCCTTATACCGGTTTCTCACTGTGACCTCAGTGACGCCGGCCACGTGGGCTATCTCCTTCTGAGTCCTCCTTAGGCCGTTCTTCAGCGCTGCGAGGTAGACAGCCGCCGCGGCTAGGCCGCTTGGATCTTTGCCAGCGGTAACTCCCTTGTTTCTGGCCTCCCTTAGTATCTTGGCAGCCTCGATAGTTATATAGTCTGGCAGGCCAAGGGCGCTTACTATTCTACTTATGAATAGCTCCGGCTCTATGACAGGTATGTCAACGCCCAGGTCCCTCACAAGCAGCCTATAGCACCTGGCTACTTCCCTCTTGGTGTCAGCGCTCTTGCTGGGCAGGTTCTTGGCTATGTCGTCTATGGTACAAGGTATCTTTAGCTTACGGCAGGCGGCATACAGGGTGGCCGCGACCACGCTCTCTATGCTCCTGCCCCTGGTGAGTCCCTTCTCGGTGGCGTCCCTGTAGAGCTTAGAGGCCTCCTCCTTAACCCTGTCTGGGAGCTCCATCCTGGTGGCTATCTCGTCGAGTATCTTGAGGGCCTGGTTTATGTTCTTCTCAATGCCGCTTAGGGTCCTTCCCATCTTAAAGCTACGCTGCAGCCTTAGGTTCTCTATCCTCCTGGAGAGCCCCCTTATCCTCTTGCCGCTCCCCTCGTGGAACCCGCTCAGGTAAACGTCAAGGCCCATATTTGGCTTGGCAAGGGAGAGCGGGCCTCCGACCCTGGTTCTCCTAGCCCTTTCGTCGGGCGTATAGGCCCTCCACTCGGCCTCGTCACCTATAACCTGCTCCTCTATAATCTCGCCAGTGTCAAGGCATATCCTGGCGCCTGTGTTAGGATCATAAATTATGTGGTCAGGGGAACACTTAGAGGACTTCTGGGCAGCTGCCTCGGAGTCCTTTTTAGGCTGTTCAGCGTCAGACACGCGCTGACCCCCAAATACTTGCATCTATTTAGTCAGGGGAGCAAAGCTTATAAGCTCAGATGCTTTTCCTGATGCCATGGCCTCTGGGGCTGATGTAATGCATAAATAGTAGTAAATGTTTATAAACACTTAATCTGCCGCTCGGCACCTCACTTTGGGGAAGGCCACAGTGCAGCTAGCGGATTGGCGTTCTCTGGCCAGAATAATAAAAAGGTCTGACGGCATACTTGAGGTTCTAGACGCGAGGGATCCCTTGGGCACGCGAAGCCCTAGAGTTGAAGAGATGGCGAGGGCCTTTGATAAGAAAGTCCTATTGGTGATTAACAAGTCGGACCTGATACCTAGGTCTGTGGCTAAGGCATGGCTGGAGTACTTCAGCTCTCACAATGTCAACGCGGTTTTGGTCTCAAGCCTCAAAGGCTATGGTAAGGGGACCCTAAAGGCTGAGCTCAAAAGGATGTCCCAGGATAACGTCTCGACGTTCTGCGTAGTGGGTTACCCCAAGACCGGCAAGTCCAGCTTGATAAACATGTTAAAGGGCTACAAAAGCGCGCCCGTGAGCAAAGTGCCAGGGAGCTGGGGCTACACTAAAAGCTATACTGTCTACAGGGTCGCCAGCAACATATACATTATAGACACCCCGGGCACTATACCTGTCGAGGGGGATGAGCTGGAGTCCGTGATCAGGGGCAAGAGCCCTGAGGAGCTCTACGACCCAGTAAAGCCTGCGATGTTCTTGCTCGAGAGGGCTATGAAGTATAACACTAACTCGGTCGTTGAGGCTTATGGAATAGTTGAGAGGGACCCCTACAGGATACTTGAGGAGCTGGCGGCGAAGAGAATGTGGATATACAAGAGCACCCATGAGCCTAACGTAGAGGAGGCCGCCAGGGCTGTCATAAGGGACTACCACAGGGGCAAGCTCTGGTTCTTCGTGCCTCCGCCTTAGCTCAGCTTCACGTACTTCTCGAGCTCTGGTATGACAAAGTCGAGGCCCAGCCTGTGAAGGGTCGCCTTAGTGGGGACGCCGTTGTAGTCCCAGCCCCTTAGCTCATAGTAGTAGTTTAGCAACTGGTTATACTTATCATAGTCCAAGTGCATGCCGCTCAGCGGCCCCTTGGTCAGGGGCCTCTTAAACCACTTGACGGGCGGCATGTCGTAGTCCCTGCTCCAGCCGCCCTTCTCCCTTATCCATATGGCCCTTATCAGTGCATACACGCGGTCGCCTATAGCGTAGAGGTCGTCCCACGTATACTTGACGCCGGTGGAGTAGTAGAGCAGCAGCGGGTAGTGCTCTATGTTAAGCCCCACTTCGACCCACGGCAGCCTGCAGGTGGTGAAGCTCTCGAAGAGCCCGCCCCTTATCCTCTGCAGCTCTATAACCTTGGCGGCCTTTTCCTTGCTGTACGCAAATCTGTCGTTCTGGATCTCCCAGCTTATGACCCAGGCGTCCTTGTGATGGGCCCCTATGGGGCTCGTCGCAAAGGCGAGCGCCATGCCTGGGGCCGCGTGGCAGTCGTAAGCGCTAACCCCAAGCCCCTTGACATCCATTGAGAAGTCGCAGCCCCCGACCTTCCTGCACGCGCCGGAGCTGGCCTCGGCCAGTAGGTCTCCCAGGGGCGTCGACCTGTTAGCTATCTGGTACGCCACGTCGGCGAGCGTCTTAGCGTCGCCCCACTCAAGCCTCAGCCTGCCGTCGTAGTCCTTTAGGAGCCCCGCCTGACTGGCCTCTATGGCCCAGCTCAGCGTGGTTCCGAGGCTTTCCGTGTCATAGCCCATCTGGTCCCCTATCCTGTTGAGGTATGCAGCGTCTGCCAGGTGGTCAATGCCCAGGTTGCTTCCCAGGAGCGCCACGTTCTCATAGTCGAGCTCGCTCTTGACTCCAGTCCTGTCAAGCACTACGTTGCCGCACTGCATGTTACAGTTAGGGCAGCCCCTCTGCTCTACCTTCATACTCTCCATGGTGTAGCCGTCTATTCCCTTAAAGCCGTCAAAGACCCCCTCATTAAAGTTGTATGTGGGGAGCACGCTGGTCTCCTGGGCCCAGTCAATGGTGGCCATGGTGCCCTGGCGCATCCAAAACGGGTACCCGGGCCTGCTCTTTATCTCTATGAGGGCCTTAGTCGCCTCAGCCATGTACTCCTTGTTGTCATAGAGCTCATACTTCTCGCTTCCCCTCATGACTACGGCCTTGACCTTCTTAGAGCCCATGACAGCGCCTATTCCTGGCCTTCCGCCGCTCCTGCCCTCCTGGCTTATGATGGTTGCAAACTTCACCAGGTGCTCGCCCGCGGGGCCTATCTCCACTATGCCGGCAAAGCGGCCATAGCGCTTCCTTAGCCTCTCCTCGGTGGTCCACGTGTCAAGTCCCCACAGGTCGTCAGCTGGCTCAAAGTTAACCTTAGTATTCTCTATTTCGATAACGACCGGTTTGTCAGAGACCCCGCTGAAGACCACAGCATCAAGGCCGGCCTTTCTCATCTCATTAGAGAACGTGGTCCCAACGTTGCCGTCCCCATAGCCCCCAGTCAGGGGGCTTTTGGCCGCCACCTGAAGCTTGCCTGTGCTAGGTCCCGGAAGGCCCGTGAGGGGTCCTATTGCAAGGATCAGAAGGTTGTCAGGCCCCAGGGGATCGGCCCCTGGCTTCATGTACTCCCAGAGGATTCTCGCTGCAAGTCCCCTGCCCCCAAGGTACATCAGGGACCATTCAGCAGGATAGTTTATGACCTTTGACTCCTTCCTTGTCAGGTCAACCCACAACAGCCTGCCGCTCCATCCCTTCATTGATGGTTACCTCACCTATATCCACGTGTGAAAATTAATATAGTTATCTTCATTAGTGCTATGAAGGCGCCGCAGGTGGTAATAAGGGAGGGAAAGGGAGAAGGAGTCCTAGTATTAACATTAAACATTAGATATTAAGTTAAGGGACTACCTAACGCGAGGGTCCTTATGCATTAAAATAATAGGCCTGGAGGCCTTTCTCGCACAGAGGTGCGGAAAGTGTCGTCCAGGCAAGATATAACAGACTTCCTGCGTAACCTAGATAGATGGGTAGTTATGCAGCAGAGCATACTTCAGACCTTCAAGGAGAACGAGAAGAGAATATCGCAGGCTGACAGGCTTGAGCTTATAGTTAACACTAGGCTTGCCTTCAGCCACATGATGAGAACTATAAAGGCCTTTGACGACTGGCTCCAGGACCCCTTCATAACTACGAACGCGCCCAGAGACCTCCTTGTTGATGTGTGGGAGAGAACGGTGAAGATACTTGAGGAGCTCCTGGAGCTTGACATAGAGCACACCTCGAGCATGAGGAACACCCTTGACAACTACTTTAAGATGGGCCAACTGAACCCCATACTCACTAGGCTGAGGGAGATAGGCTCGACCCTTGGCGGCGAGCAGGAGAGAGGGCGGGGAGAGATAGGGGGCACAACGATATCATTCTGAGGCCCCTGCTCGCTCAACCTTTTTAAACCAGCCTAAGTCGCTCATAGGCCGGGTGATGCTAAGTGTCAGAGCAGCCAAGGAGACAGGAGCAGGCCAGGAAAGCTCAGGGAGCCAGGGGCTCAAGGCAGCAGGCCAGGGCCCAGGCAGCGGCGCCCGCGCTTGACGTCACGCCAGAGCTCATAAACAGGGCTAAGAGGGACGTAGCCAAGATGAGCTACGTGACGCCAGCAAAGCTAGCGTCCATGCTTAACGTGAAGCTTTCTGTGGCCAGGAAGATACTTAAGAAGCTAATTGCTGACGGCTCCATAGAGGTCCGCGCAAAGAACAGGAGAATTATAGTCGCTGTGCCCAAGTCATCCTCTTAGAGATCGCAGGTCGGGCACCCCCCAGCGTACTCTTCGCTAACGGCTGAAAGCGATGAACCCTCAACATTTATAACGCCAGGTACCATTTTGGCCTTGGCCCTTATCCTCAGCTTTGGCGGCTCCCTGATGAGGGCATCGATATTTTGATCTACACTCATCACCTGGACCCCCTTGCTTTGGTCCCTGAACACTGTTATGCCTTTGCACTTAAGCCGCCATGCCTCCATGAAGACGCCCTTCACGTCATCCACAGTGGCGTCCCTTCTCATGTTGACCGTCTTGCTGACAGCGTTGTCAACCCACCTCTGGAAGACCGCCTGCATCCTGACGTGCCACCTCCAGTCTATATCAAGCGCCGTGCCGAGAATTGCCTGGATGTCGCCTGGAACCCAGCTCAGCCCCCTGACGGACCCCCCGTGCCTTATAACGTCCTTAATCTTTTCCGCGTTAAGGTTGTTGCTCTCCTGAAGCCAGTCTCTCAGGAACCTGTTAAGCTCAACCCATGAGAAGAGGGAGCTCTGCCTGATGTATATGAGCGAGTAAAACGGCTCTATGCTGCTGCTGGCGTCAGCTATTATGCTTATGCTCCCCGTAGGCGCGATTGTAGTCACGGTTGCGTTCCTTGTGCCCTCCATCATCTCGGACCTGACCCTCTCCCAGTCAAGCTTAGGCCTTGAGCTTACTATCGAGTGAACGGCGTCAGAGACCTTGGACTCATCATAAATCTGCGAGCTGCTGAGCTGTGGCTCAAAGTTGAACCTTCCATCCTTGTGTATACTTCCTGGAAACTCAGGGTAGGGTCCCCTCTCCCTTGAAAGCCTGTTGCTTTCATCCCTAGCGACGTAGGCTATGAACTCCATAAGCTTATCAGCGAGGTATAGCGCCGAGTCGCTGTCATAGGGTATCTTTAGCTTAGCTAACATGTCAGCCCAGCCCATAACTCCAAGCCCTATTTTCCTGGTGCGTTTGACCGCCGCCTCTATTTCGGGCCGTGGGTACCAGGACGTCTCTATTACGTCGTCCAGGAACCTAACCGCAATTCTTATATCGTGCTCCAGTAGTTCCCAGTCTATGCCCTCGTCCTTGACGTAACGTCCGAGGTTAAGCGAGCCTAAGTTGCAGGCCTCCCAGCTCAGCAGCGGGGTCTCCCCGCATGGGTTTGTAGCCCTTATTCTGCCAAGCCTTGGAGTCGGGTTGTGCTGATTTATCGTGTCAAGGAACACTAGGCCCGGATCGCCGGTCTCCCACGCGGCCCTCGCGGCCTCTTCAAGCAGGGAGCTTGCCTTCACGGTCCTCCTGGGGCTGCACCTTCTCCAGAGGTCAGGGAGGTCACCGCTGAGGAGGCCCACGAGCTGGGGGCACTCATTTGGGTCATAAAGGTTCCACTCACTGTCGCTCGCGGCGGCCATCAGGAAGGCGTCGTGAACTCCTACACTTATGTTGAAGTTCTCCAGGCCGCCCGACAGCTTTGAGTTTATGAATTCCTCTACATCAGTATGGACATCATGAAGTATTCCCATCATGGCGGCCCTTCTTCTGCCTCCTTCCTTGATTACGTCGGCGACCTCGTCAAAGAGCTTCATGAAACTGACAGGCCCGCTGGCGATGCCTCCAAATGATAAAGGCGATCCCCTCCCCCTGAGGGGAGTGAAGTCAAAGCCTGCGCCCGCGCCAGTCTTGAAGATCCAGGCGGCTGTGTTAAGCGCCGAAAAGATGGAGTCCATGTCGTCTTCCAGAGGTATCACGAAGCACGCTGCCAGCTGGTGGTACTTGGTTCCAGAGTTCATTATAGTGGGGCTGTTTGGCATGAACCTACCTGACGACATAGTTTCGTAGAACTCCTGCCTGGCAGCGTCGAGGGAGCCCCCGAGGCTGAGCTCGGCCTCGGCCACGAAGGAGGCTACCCTCTCAAGCGCCTCGTTGGGTGTCTCAACCACGAGACCTTTGCGCTTGACTAGGTACCTCTCATAAAGTAGGTTCAGGCCAACCCATGTCGCCCAGGACTCTATGCCCTCAAGCTTGCCAGGGGCCTCCGAGCCCTTCTCCTCATATATTTTGTAAAGGATCAGCCTCCTTGCGGCCTCCTCCCACCTCGGGTCCAGAAGGCTCCATGATGCGAAGGTGCTGAGGGCCTTAGTGAAGAGCTCCTGCGGGCTGCTAGCCTGAAGCCTTAGTAGTTCGAACTCTATTTGAGAGGGGTCGAGGCCAGCGTCGCGCGCGGCCTGCTTAGCCCACGCTATAACCTTCGTTCTTGTAAGCTCTCTCATAGTTACCCTGTTCTATATTGTAGGGAAAAACTAAATAGTTAGCCTCATTAACTCAGATCAGAAGGTTAAGCTGTGGGATTTCTTACGATAGATACCTAATAAAAGCCGCTGCTCGGCAATGTATACACGAGGGATTCAAATGTACGATTACATAGTGGTGGGCTCTGGCATAACTGGGCTTGCGACAGCTTACCACATAAAGCTGATGAGCCCTGACTCCTCGGTAATAGTCATTGACAAGGAGGACTCTGTGGGGGCGGGGGACACATCTAAGAGCGCGGCGGCCTTCAGGGCGGCCTTCACAAATAAAGTAAACTTAATGTTAGCCAAGGGCAGCATAACGTTCTATGAGAAGGTTCAAAACGAGGGCTTTAGCCTAGGGATGCTGAGGGTGGGCTATCTATTTGCAGTTGACGCCAACTCTGACAGCGTAGTAAGGCAGGGGGTCAGGGCTGCGGAGTCCCTGGGAGTTGACGTTGAAGAACTACAGCCGGAAATACTTAGCAAGACGCTGTTCATGAGGACAGAAGTTAGCGGAAGCGAGGAGTCCAAAATAGTTGGAGCCGGTGACATAGTCAGGGGGTACCTGTTTAGGTATGCAGGGGTCCTGGACGCTGAGAAGCTGGTAGATTACTACTACAGCAAGCTTAAGTCCATGGGCGTGGAGTTTCAGCTCGGAGTCCCAGTTAAGGAGTTCGTGGTTTCCCCCACGAAGCCGCTTGGCATAGAGGGTGAGCCGTTCCCCTGGGAGGAGGCCAGGGTCAGCGGCGTCAGGCTAGAGGATGGAAGGGTTCTGGAGGCCAAAAGGAAGATCATAGCAGCCATGGGCGTCTGGGCCAACGACCTCCTGAACCCCATAGGAATAGACACGTACAGCAGACCCAAGAAGCGGCAGATCTTCGTGGTGAAGGCTGACACTCAGGAGCTGAGGTCCATGCTTTACGCTGAAGGCCTTAACAGCGAGAAGGTGATGCCATTTACAGTGCTGCCAAAGGGAGCTTACATAAGGCCTAACCCCGCGGAGGGCACGTTCTGGATCGGGATGGCCGACGAGCTTGGCAGGCCCTTCGTCAGGGATGAAAACCCAACGGCCGAAGAGAGGTACTACACGTACGGAATCCTGCCAGTGTTAAGCCTTTACTTCCCTCAGCTTGGCCTTAAGTACCCTGAGGCCTCCTGGGCCGGGCATTATGATATGAGCTTTGATGGGCTGCCTATAATATATGAGCCTTACTCAAGCGGCCTGGTGGTAGTGGCGGGGACCAGCGGCAGCGGCATAATGAAGGGGGACTCCATAGGCAGGGTGGCGGCGGCCCTCGCACTAGACATGGATGAAGTAGAGCTCGGTGACGGCACCGGCTTCAAGGTCTCTCTGCTGGGCCTGGAGGGCAGGGGAGCGGAGAGGGAGCTGCTGATACTATGAGGGTGCTCCTGGTAGTCACAGGTGGCGCGTCTAAGTATAAGGACATTATAACGAGAAGGGTCCCGCGTGACATTAAGGTTGACTTCTTGGAGGTCAGAGACCTCCTTTTCCTAGATCCTGAGGCGCTGAGGGCCGCAATAATTCAGAGGGCAGGGACAGACTACGATTACATAATAATTCCAGGGAGTTATCCCTGGAGCGCTGGGCTAGTTGGAGCTAATGTATATAAAGGTCCCGAGGGTTTGGGGCTCCTAGCTCAGATGTTGGAGAGGGGAGACCTTGATCTTAGCAGGGACCTCAGCCTTGAAAAGTATAGGTCTGACCTTGTGAATGTCATAGCCAGGGAAGCCTTAGAAAGCCTCAGAAATTACGAGCTTATTCCTCTTAGGCCGCCTCCTGTGAGAGTTCTATCAGAGGTGGTGATCAAGGGCTCTGAGAATGTTGAAGACATAGCTAGCACGGCCAAGACCTTGGCTGCTGATGGAGCCGATGCAGTGGTGTTGTCGCCCATTACTGCGAAGGCCGAAGGCATGCTTAAGGACGTCCTGGCGGCGGTAAGCGGCATGAAGATTGCGCTGGGCCTTGACGCGAGAGCTGAGGTTTTGAGCAAGTTTTCCTCAGATTTTGAAGTGCTTCTGAGCCTTAGGCCGTGGCAGCTCGAGGACCTTTCATGGGCCAGCGGTAAGTATCTAGTGGTGACTGTGAGCAGTAACGATGAAATAAGCCTTGCGAAGAGCTACGTGGAGCATTTGGTTAGCGAGGGCGTTAGGCCGATTTTAGACCCGGTTATAAGGCCCCCTCTGGTGCCAGGCCTCTGGGGCTCACTCCAGAGGCTTGCTGCGATTAGAGAGCTTAGCGCGCCTATAATGATAGGGCTCAGCAATGCAGTAGAACTCATGGATGCCGACACGGCGGGCTCAGCAGCAATGTTGACTTTCATCTCTGCTGAACTTGGAGCCTCGGCGCTCCTAGTGGAGGAGGCAAGCTTCAAGGCTAGGGGGCTAACGGCCGAGGCCAGGGCCGCAGCGGATATGGCGTCGCTCTCACTCATGTGGCTGAAGCCGCCTAAGGACGTCGGTGTGAGCCTGCTGAATTCTAAGCTTAAACATGGGACGGTCAAGGGTGAAAACTTTGAGATCAGGCTTTTAGATAGGGATAAGATAGAAGTAAAGCTAGGCAGTAAAACCCTTACGCTAAGTTGCAGGGACAGGTGCCCGCCTAAGTCTCTTGGAGCCGCGGATCCCTCCCTTATAATAGCAGTATACAGGGCCTGTCTGCCTTGGTCATCCAGGTGGGTCTGTTAAACGATAGCTTGAATCTTGGGGACGCTCAAATAGCGCTACAAGAGGCCCGCGAGGGCCTCCTTGAGCTTACTTAAGGAGCTCGCAGGGTAGGTGGCGACGCTCAGGCACCTTATACATATAGGTGTCAGTGAGGCGTAGCCTCTCTTGACAACGTCCACGTCGCTTCCCTCCTCTCCTCCAGAGTAAGCTACGCTTAGGTCGTCAGTTCTCCAGCCGAGCACATGGTAGGTGTTCTTGTCCTCGCCGTTGTAGATCTCTATGTTAGCTATGTTGGCTATGGGCGCTATGGTTATCCCTCTAGGCTCTCCCCTGGGGAAGTTAAGGTTTATGATGTCTACATCAGTGAGCTCATAAATTACGTCTACAAGCCTTGCAACTATGTCAGCTGTAATCATAGATGCTGTCCTGAGCCCCCTTAGGTCCTTCTCATCCCTGAGGCCGCGTAGCACTGCATAGCTAGAGGCCACGGCCTTGACGCCTAGCAGGGAGGCCTCGATGGCAGCCCCTATTGTGCCGCTCGTGAAGAAGTCCACGAGGCCCATGTTAGGGCCAATGTTTATCCCTGAGATAACCATTACCGGCCTTGAAGGCAAGAGAGCCTTTATTCCTATGGCCACAGCGTCCGCGGGCCTTCCATCTATAGCCCACGCTCCCCTAGCTCCTTCAAGTTTGCGCTTCTCAACTTTCACAGTGAAGGAGTTAGATTTGCTGGCGCCGCTCACCTGCGAGGCCGGCGCTACAACATAGACCTCGAGTCCTCTTGAGGCGAGCTCCTCCACGAGGTATCTCAGTCCCGCGCTGTCTATACCATCATCATTAGTCGCTAGCAGACTCTGCAATTTCTTCCCACGCTCCAGGGCTTGCGAAGCGTCAAATATGTGATGCACGGAAGATAAAAGCGTTAACGTTAGGCACTACAACAGGGTCTGGCTAGCCCTCCATGACAGAAAACATGTAATTAAGCTGCCTCTCCAGGGAAGCCTTGTTGCACTCAGGTTTTGCGTCAAATAGCCTTAGCTCGTTCAGCAGCTGGCTCTTCTCGTTGTCGCTGGTGTACATTTCGACATAGGCAAATGCAACGCTGTTCTCCTTCTCCTGGTGGCTGAGGAGCCTCTTTACTAGGTCTCCAAGCACAGCGTCAATAAGGCTGACGTCGCTGGTCTCCCAGGCGACCTTAAGTTTATCTGTGAGCGCCCTGATAGCGTTATGATCCTCCTCTAGCTCAAGCTCCAGCGACTTAACGTCGTCGCCTAGGGCCCTCAGCTTAGGAAACACGTAAAGCTCTTCCTTTGCGAAGTGGCACGAAATTACGAAGTCCCTAAGAAAGCTAAGCTGCGATGAGACGAAGTCCTCGTCTAAGCCCACGCCTGACTCCACTCTCGTCCTCGTCCACTCAAGGACAGTCGTGAACCGCTCTATTAGCACGTGTTCTTCCTGAAGGCCTAGAGTGACGGCCTCCACTCGAAATCCCATTTAGACGTTACCTGCCTGTAGCGTTTTTAAGTTAGGACCACGGTTAGTAAATCATAAAAGGTGAGGTTAAGACTAAGCTTTTACTTGTAAACAAGTGAGGCTATCTGTGGAGACCCGTCTTGAAGGCCACGTTAGTGCTGGCAGACATTCATTACCCTCACACGAACCTGAAGCTCTTAAGGCAGTCGCTGGAGGAGGAACACGACTCAGTGGTTCTACTGGGGGACTCTGTCGACTTAGCAGCCTCCCTGCCAGAGCTTCTGAGGTTAGTTAGCGACAACGGGTCTGTACCCGTTACGCTGGTAAGAGGAGACAATGAAGAGTCGCTAAGAATAGGAGGTGTAGACCTCTACTCAGCGCTCGGGGGAAGAGTGCTCATGGTTCATGGACATCAAGGTAACGTGGCCAATGAGGGCTTTACAAAGTTCGCTGCAAGGCTTGCCGCTAGGGCCAGTAGGAGGCTCGTCCTGAGCGTTTATGCAATGAGACTGCACAGGCCTGGGGTTTTTGTTGTCGCCGGGCATGCCCATGCTCTGTGGTACTCACGCACTTTCAGGGTCGCTATTGCGGGTTCACTGTCCACTAAGAGCAGTTCAAGGCCGTTCAACGAGCAGGGCTATGCGATCTTAAGCGGGGAGAGCCTGACCCTTAAGGTTGACCCCGACGACCCGGTGGCCTCCGTGAAGGTCTGAAGGCTTGGAGAATTGAAAAGAATTGAAAAGGGGCTTGTGGTGTGCGCTGACCTCCTCCCCGCCCTGAAGGGCGAGGGCTCCCCCAGGGCGGCTCACCGGTTCGCGGCTTACCGCCTTCACCTTCATCACCTCATAGCTGGCGGGCGCGTTACGCGCCCACCCCGCTCCGCTCGTCCAGCGGCAGGCCGCGGGCCTGGCCTTAGGCCCGTTACCCCTATCCCTCGCCGGGGGTTGCCCTCATCCCCCAGCCCCCTGGGACTCGGGGGTATGCAGCAGGGGCGCGGGGACACGCGGGCGCAGCGGAGCCCCTCTCGGGGCATCCCCACGCCAAACGACCATGACCTTCCAGGGCTTAAAAGGCCTCACCCCGCCCCTGGAAGGGGCGAGGCTTGTCGTTCCTTTTGTCAAGGGCCTGCTCAGGTCTAACCAGCCCGTCCTTGTCAGGGAGTTCTACGAGGACGCCCTCAGGCTCATGGCCAGGGCGGACAGCTGCGCCGAGCTCAGGGGCCTCAGGCCCGTCATATGCGAGCTCTACAGGGCGTACAGGGCCAGGGCCGTCAGGGGCGAGGCGAGGGAGTACGTGCTATGGGTGAAGGGGGAGCCCTACATCAGGGGCCCAGGGGCTTCTACAGCGCGGAGCTCGGGTACAGGGGTCATGACACTGACTACTACCTCCAGTACCTCGCCAGGGCCTGGGAGACCCTGGAGGGGATCCTACGGTGATCACGGGCTTCCCGGAGCTCGACGAGCTGGTGGCGAGGGACCTCATAGTCGAGTTCTTCTCGACAGATGGGGGGCTCCTGGAGGAGCTCTACTCGAGGACCATAGCCCTCTCGTCATACCCCGAGGTCAAGGTTCTCGTGGTCGCGGAGAGAGGAGGCCTGAACCCCTGGCTCATAAGGGCGTACCAGAGGGCGTCAG